>JANLRX010000318.1:0-15710 GCA_031362025.1 Chloroflexota bacterium | reverse complement strand
GCGATCCCAAACATCGTATCGCCCCCGATCACGGTATAGGTCTGGCCGCAGACTCCGGGCTCACCCACCACAGGCGTCGGCTCTTCGCCGCCGGTGCTGCCGTCGCTGTTGGGTGGCAGCGGCTGGATGTTGTTCGGGTCGATGATCACGACTTCGGGCGCGACCTGCCACGGCGTGGCTGTTGGCACGTTGTTCGGGTCGCTCAGTTGACCACGCGAAGGGTCATCGTCGTCATCTCCCCCGCCGCACGCAGCGACGAGGAGGAGGGCGATTACGAGCAAGGGGGCGGCGAAAAGTAGTTTGCGGGGCGGCATTACGTTCGCCGGGAATCGTAACGCAGGCGGGCGGAGCGGGCAAGTTGACAACCGTGTTACAGATACGATTGTCGCCCACCAGTTAACCCCGAGACCCATCTTTGCGGTTATACTAGTGATAGAAACTAATGGCAGGTGAGCGAGCAGGTTTTCGGCCACCGGCCGGGACTGACCTTGCCCGGCCGGATCACGCGTTTTCAATCCCCTTCAGACCTGGAGTTCCCTCGTGCTAGTCGACCGCATCGCCACGCTGCCTCTCACCCCGCCCGTTACTGTTGAGCGCGGCTCCAGCGTCGGCGGTCTCCTCGACGAAGTGCAGAGCAAGAACGTCGGCTGCGTCCTCGTCGTCGAACATGGCCGCCTCGTCGGCATCATTACAGAGCGCGACGTGCTGCTAAAGATCGTTGCCCGTGACATCCCGAACACCGCAGTCGTGGACGAATACATGACGTCGGATCCGGTCACCCTCACGTTGGAACACTGCATCGGCGACGCCGTCACTCTGATGAACGACCGCAACTTCCGCCACATCCCGGTTCTGGATGCCGCTGGCGACGTGTTCGGGATCGTAAGCGTGAAGGACGTGATCAATCTGATCGCGGAGTCGTTCCCCGAGAAAGTCTTGAACCTGCCACCAAGACCGCACCAAAAAATGGAGACCCCGGAGGGGGGATAGAGAGTACGTGAGGCTGTAATGGCGACCGACGGAACCAAGAGCAACGGGCACAAAGTCGAGGAGTTGGACCGCGTAACAATACGCTTCGCGGGCGACTCCGGCGACGGCATGCAGCTCGCTGGCCTCCAGTTCACCAACACATCCGCCGTCTTCGGCAACGACGTCAGCACCATCCCCGACTTCCCCGCCGAGATCCGCGCCCCGGCCGGCTCCATCCCCGGCGTCAGCGCCTTCCAGGTCAGCTTCTCCAGCTACGACATCCACACCCCCGGCGACTCGCCCGACGTCCTCGTCGCCATGAACCCGGCCGCGCTCAAGGCCAACATCGCCGACCTGCCGAAGGGCGGCACCCTCATCGTCAACAAAGACGAGTTCACCGAGGGCAACCTGAAGAAGGCTCTGTACCCGACGAACCCCCTTGAAGACGGTTCACTCAAGAGCTTCCGCGTCATCGAGGTGCCGATCACCAGCATGAACGTCCGCGCCCTCAAGGACAGCGGACTCAACACCAAGGCGATCGACCGCTCGAAGAACGCCTTCGCGCTCGGCCTCATGCTCTGGCTGTACGAACGGCCACTCGAGCCGACGATCCGCTGGATGACCGAGAAGTTCGGCAAGAACCCGGAGGTCCGCGACGCCAACATCGCCACGATGAAGGCCGGCTACAACTACGGCGAGACCGCGGAGCTCTTCCCGGTCCAGTTCCGCGTGGCGCCGGCCCACCTCGCGCCCGGCCGCTACCGCAACATCACCGGCAACGAAGCCACTGCCCTCGGCTTCCTCGCCGCCTCCAAGCTCGCCAAGACACCGCTGTTCTACGGCAGCTACCCGATCACCCCCGCCAGCGACATCCTCCAGGAACTAGCGCGGTTCAAAAACTTTGGCGTGAAGACGTTCCAGGCGGAAGACGAGATCGCCGCGATGGGGTCCGCGATCGGCGCTGCGTTCGGCGGTCACCTCGGACTAACCGGCACCAGCGGCCCCGGCCTCGCGCTCAAGAGCGAGGGCCTCGGGCTTGCCGTGATGGTGGAACTGCCGCTAGTCGTCGCGATGATCCAGCGCTCGGGCCCCAGTACCGGCATGCCCACGAAGACGGACCAGGCCGACCTCCTCCAGTGCATGTTCGGCCGCAACGGCGAGTGCCCGGTCGCGGTCGTCGCCCCGGCTACCCCGTCCGAGTGCTTCGACTATGCAATCGAAGCCTTCCGCATCGCCGTCAAGCACATGACGCCGGTGATCTTCCTGTCAGACGGCTACCTCGGCACCGGCGCCGAGCCCTGGCGGATCCCGGACATCGCCGACCTCCCGGAGATCGAAGTGAAATACGCCACCGACCGCGACACCTTCAAGCCGTACGTCCGCGACCCGGAGACCCTGGCCCGCCCCTGGGCTATCCCCGGAACTCCCGGCCTGGAGCATCGCATCGGCGGCCTCGAGAAGGCAGACATCACCGGCAACGTCAGCTACGACGCCGAGAACCACAACAAGATGACCCACCTCCGCGCCGAAAAGGTCGCCCGCATCGCCGACGACATCCCCGACCTGCAGGTCATGGGCGAGCCGCAAGGCGAGCTGCTGGTGCTCGGCTGGGGTGGGACGTACGGCGCCATCCTCACGGCCGTCCAGCGCGCGCAGGCGAAGGGCCTCTCAGTCTCGGCCGCGCAGCTCCGCTACCTGAACCCGTTCCCGAAGAACCTGGGCGACGTCCTCTCGCGGTTCGAGAAGGTGCTGATCCCGGAACTCAACCTCGGACAGCTCGCGCTCATTATCCGCGGGCAGTTCCTGGTGGATGCCGAGAAGCTGAACAAGGTCTCGGGGCGCCCGTTCCTCATCCGCGAAATCGAAGAGAAGATCGAAGCCATGGTCGGAAGCAAGGTGAGTGTGTAATGACGATTGAAGCGCCCCAGGAAAACATCATCCCGCTGCAGCGCAAGGACTTCGTCTCGGACCAGGAAGTCCGCTGGTGTCCCGGCTGCGGTGACTACTCGATCCTCGCCCAGACCCAGAAGCTGATGCCCGACCTCGGCGTCGCCCGCGAGAACATCGTCTTCATCTCCGGCATCGGCTGCAGCAGCCGCTTGCCGTACTACATGAACACCTACGGCTTCCACAGCATTCACGGCCGCGCCCCCACGATTGCCACCGGCCTCAAGTCGACGCGGCCGGAACTGCAGGTGTTCGTCATCACCGGCGACGGCGACGGCCTCAGCATCGGCGGCAATCACCTCCTCCACACGATGCGCCGTAACGTGGATCTGAACATCGTCCTCTTTAACAACCGCATCTACGGCCTAACCAAAGGTCAATTCTCACCCACCTCGGAGTTCGGCAAGCGTACAAAGAGCTCCCCTTACGGCACGATCGACTTCCCGCTGAACCCGCTCAGCGTTGCGCTCGGTGCAGAAGGCACGTTCGTCGCGCGCTCCCTGGACATCGACCAGCAGCACCTGATGCACGTCCTGGAGCGCGCCGCCCACCACAAGGGCACCGCGTTCATCGAGGTCTACCAGAACTGCAACGTCTTCAACGACGGCGCCCACATGGAGTTCGCCGAGAAGTCCGTTCGCCCCGACCGCACCCTCGTCGTCGAGCACGGCAAGCCGATGGTCTTCGGCAAGGAGCGCGATAAGGGCATCCGCATGAACGGCCTCAAACCGGAGATCGTGCAGCTTGGCAACGGCATCACCGAAGCCGACCTCGCGGTCCACGACGAGACCACCGAAGACCAGACGATGCACGCCATCCTCGCCCGTATGCACTGGCCGGAATACCCGGAAGTGCTCGGTGTCATCCGCGCCGTCCAGCGCCCCAGCTACGAAGTACTGATGGCGGAGCAGATCGCCGACGTCACGGCCAAGATGGGCGAGGGCGATCTCCAGGCCATGTTCCAGGAGGGCGACACATGGGAAGTGAAGTGACCGCCGCCCGCAACAAGATGATTTGCCCCTCCTGCCGCGCCGAAAACATCGAAGGCTCTGATATCTGCGTGGCTTGCGTCGCGGACCTCTTTGATCTCAAGCTCCCGTCGCCTGAAGGTGAACTCGAAGAGCGGCTCGTCAACGGCCACCTGAGCGAACTCGGCGCGGCCGCGGCCCAGAGCGTTGGCCCTGGCGACCCCGTGACGCTCGCCGTCCACTTCATGCGTGACAAGAACGTCGAGTGTGTCCTCGTCCGCAACGAGAGCCAGCAGATCGTCGGCATCCTCTCCGAACGCGACGTCCTGATGAAGGCCGCCGGCGGCAAGCGCGACCTCATGGCCCTCGCCGTGCGCGACATCATGACCCCGGACCCCGTCATGCTACGCGAAGAGGACAGCCTCGCCGTCGCCCTCCACAAGATGTCCGTCGGCGGGTTCCGCCACATCCCCTTCGTCGCCAACGACGGCACGACGCTGATGATCTCGGTGCAGGACCTCCTCCGCCACGTCGCACCGTACATTCCGCACGGCTAGAGTCGCCGTTCTGGCTAGGCGGTCCGAGCCAGAAGAGGTAAAGTACTGGCCATCGATAGGAGGTTCGCGATGCTTCGTCTCGTAGCGCCTTTAGCCATGGTACTGGTCGTCATTGCAGTCGTCGGGATAGGGACTGCATCGGCACATTCGAGCCAACCCTCCGCAGGGCTGAACGCTGAAGGAATGCCCGCCGATGTGGCGCAGCCGAAGGTTCTTCCGACGTCAGGGGGGCAGCTCGGAGACGGCAACTGGGCTCCCGTCATCATTCCTGGCATGCCGACGGCAACAGCAGGAGCGATTTTCGCCGCTTTGGGACTGATGACGATTGGGCTTAGCGCTTCGGTGGCTAGGCGGGGGTCTCCGGCGCAGGCGCACGCGGCGTCCGGATCAACCCTTCCTGCGCCACCGACACCACGTGCGTCCCGTCCCGCCGGTACATCGCCCCGTTGACCAAAGCCCGCGCCGCGTGCGCGATCGGGCTGTAGCTCGTGTACAGCAACCAGTCGTCGAACTGCGGCGGGTGGTGGAACCAGACGGCGTGGTCCAGGCTCGCGTTCGCGCCCGGCCCCCAGTTCTCCTGGAGCCGGTGCGAATAGCGTGCCGTGCTCAGCAGCGCCATATCGGTCGAGTACGCCAGCACCGCCGCGTGAATCGCCGGATCCTCCGGCAGCACACCTCGCGGGCGGATCCAGACCTGCCGGTGCGGGGTACCACCGTCCTCCGGGGCTGTCATCGCCTGTGCCGCGCGTAGTTCCACCGGCCGCTCGCGGCGCCAGCGCTTCATCATCTCCATCTGAGCGCGGTCGGGCCGCACCATGTCCCAGTCCGGCAGCTCCTCCGGATCCGGCGCGTCCGGCGCTGGCAACTGGTGCGAGAACCCTTCCTCCGGCCGCGCGAAGCTGCACGACATCTGGAAGATCGCCTCACCCGACTGGTAGGCCACCACGTCACGCGTCGTGAACGTGCGCCCGTCGCGAATGCGGTGGATCACGTACCGGATCGGCCCCTCATAACTGCCCGGCCGCAAGAAGTACGCGTGCAGCGAATGCATCGCCCCGGACTCCACCGTGCGGTACGCCGCCGTCACGCATTGCGCCGCGACGAGCCCGCCAAACAACCGCCCCTCACCCTTCCCCGGGTCCCCGAGAAAGAGGTCGCGGTCGAGCTGGTCCATCTCCAGGAGCTTCAGCAGGCGTTCGAGTTGTCGTGACTGTTCGGGCGGCATAGCGCCCATTGTAGGCAGGCCACCCCACGTAGGGACAGAGCTTCAGCTCTGTCAAACGGGGCGGGGCGAGGTGGCCCACCCTCCCGTTCATTGCTCCACAGAAAATCGCGCTGGTACACTCGATCAGGTTGGCAGGGTAGCTCAGTCGGCAGAGCAGGGGCTTCATAAGCCCTGTGTCGCGGGTTCGAGTCCCGCCCCTGCCACCAACCTTCCCCTTGCCGTACAATTACCGATGCCTCGTGGGCGATTAGCTCAGCTGGTTAGAGCGCACGGTTCACATCCGTGAGGTCGCTGGTTCGAGTCCAGCATCGCCCACCATTTCAATTTCTCCATCCGTGGGGTCGCGGGTTCGGGCAACGCCCGCTCAAGGGCGAAGTCAGCGTCGCGCCCCACCGTCGCCCCTTGACCCGTAACCCTTCACCCTTGACCCTTTCACCATGCTCTCCGCTGTCGGCAACGCCTGGCGCGAACCATCCCCTGCGCTCGCCCGCATCTATCTGGTCAGCGCCGCGGCAGGCTGGAGCGTCGGCGGCCTGCTCATCAAGGAGATCGACACCAGTGCCCTCACCATCGTCTTCTTCCGCTGCTTCTTCTCCGCCCTCCTCCTCAGCCTCTTCCTCCGCGGCCGCCGCCTCCCGACAGGGCTCGACTCCGGCGTCGCGATCTTCCTCTTCCTGGCGCTGCTCGTCACCTTCGTCGCCTCCACCAAGGAGACGACCGCCGCCAACGCGATCTTCCTCCAGTACACCGCGCCCGTTTACGTCGTCATCGCCGCGCCCTTCCTCCTCGGAGAGCGTCTCCGCCGCGCTGATGTGCCCGCCATGGCGCTCTGCCTCGTCGGCATAGCGGTGCTGTTCCTCGGCAACTGGGGCTCCGGCGACGCGTTCGGCCTCGCCCTCGGCGCGATCAGCGGGCTGTTCTTCGGACTGTTCTTTGTCTGGCTCCGCCGCATGCGCTACGCCGATCCCGTCGCGATCACCTTCATCAGCTCCCTGGGCGTCGCGATCATCCTCGCCGTTGTGCCGTTCGTCACCAACTTCGATGCGAAGGCGCTCCTGCTCCTCGCCCTTATGGCAGTGTTCCAGTTCGCGATCCCCTACACCCTCTTCGCGCGCGGCATCGCCAATGTCCCCGGCGCTGAGGCCAGTCTCCTCGCCCTCATCGAGCCCGTCCTCAACCCTATCTGGGTCGCCCTCTTCTACGGTGAAGACCCCTCGACCGCAACGATGATCGGCGGGGCAATCATCCTCATCGGACTCGCGCTGCGCTACCTCGTCTTCCGGCCGCCGCTGGACGAGCTTCCCCTGGAGCCGGCTGCCAACGTGCCCGCCCCCATGACCCCCGGCGACGTACAATGATCCCGGAGGCCCTATCGCCCTTTGACTAAGATTCTCGTTGTCGATGACGAGCCGACGCTCGTGGCAACCCTCAAGTACAACCTCGAGCAGGAGAGTTTCGAGGTGTTCACGGCGTCGGACGGTGAAGCAGCGCTCGCCATCGCCCGCGAACACCACCCTGATCTCGTTGTGCTGGACCTCATGCTGCCCGGCCTCAGCGGCCTCGACGTCTGCCGCATCCTCCGCAAGGAAACGAATATCCCCGTCATCATGCTCACCGCCAAGGGCACCGAGGTCGACAAGGTCGTCGGGCTGGAGATCGGCGCCGACGACTACGTCACCAAGCCCTTCGGGATGCAGGAGCTGATGGCCCGCGTCCGCGCCCTCCTCCGTCGCGCAGGTGAAGCCCCCAGGCCTTCGGAAGCGGCGACAGCAGGTGACATAACACTCGACCTCAGCCGCCGCGAGGCCTTCCGCGCCGGGGCCGCCGTTCACCTCAAGCCCAAGGAGTTCGAGCTTCTGCTTTACTTCATCCGCCACCCCGGCCGGGTCTTCACCCGAGAGCAGCTCCTGAACGACATCTGGGGCTACGAGTTCGCCGGCGACACCCGCACCGTCGACGTCCATATCCGCTGGCTCCGCCAAAAGATCGAGGACGATCCCAGTGCCCCCATCCGGCTCGTCACGGTCCGCGGCACCGGCTACCGGTTCGAAGGCTGACCGTGCTCCAGACGTTCGTCGGCCGCGCGATCGCTGGCTACCTGCTCGCGGTTGCGGCCGTCGCGATCGCCATCATCGCGGCCGGAGCCTCGTTGGCCGTCGTGCTCATCGTCGCGGTGCTGCTTGTCCTTGGCGCGGCGCTTGTTTTCTCCGCAGCCAGTGCCGTCGGCCGGTCCGCGCGGGAGTTTGGTGGCGCCGCCCGTGAGATCGCCGAAGGCCAGATGGCGACGCGCATGGACATCACTGATGACGACCTCGGCCAGGCCGCCGGCGAATTCAACCGCATGGCGGCGCGGCTCGAAGCCCGCATCGAGGGCGCATCGCAGGAGCGCAACCGGCTGATGGCCGCCATTAACAGCAGCGTCGATGCCGTGATCGCCGTGGACGCCGAGAACAACGTCACGTTCGCCAACGCCGCCGTCGAGGCCATGCTCGACAAGACCCCCACCGAGATCACCGGCCAGCCGTTCGTCTGGGTCGTCCCGGCCGCGGAGGTCATCCAGGCCCTGCGCGAAAGCCACGAAGGCGGCGCCCAGAGCAGCCACGTCATCGAGCGCCCTGTCCGGCGTTACCTCCGCGCCATCGTCACGCCCATCCGCGGCGGCGGCGACTGGGCCTCGCTCGTCGTCTTCCACGACCTCACCGACGTCAAGCGCGTCGAGGAGGTGCGCCGGGACTTCGCCGCGAACGTCTCCCACGAACTGCGGACGCCGCTCGCCGCCATCAAGTCCGTCATCGAAACCCTGGAGGGCGGCGCGATGGAGGATCCCGTCGTCGCCCACGACTTCCTCAGCCGCGCTGACGCTGAGGTCGATCGCCTTGTCGTCATGGTCGAGGAGCTGCTCGAACTCTCACGCATCGAGTCCGGGGAACTCGAGACCCGTCACGAAGAGGTGGCTCTCGGCGAGACCGTAAGCTCCGCCGCCGATCGCCTCCGCCCCAACGCCGACCGCGCTGGCCTCTCACTGGCCGTCAACGTCGCGCCCGGCATCCCGCTCATCACCGGCGATCGCGTCAGCCTGGAGCGCGCTGTCGTAAACCTCGTCCACAACGCCATCAAGTTCACCCCCGATGGCGGCACCATCGAAGTCGAGGTCGGCTCAAAGGATGGCGGCGTCGAAGTTGCTGTGCGCGACACCGGTGCCGGCATCGAGCCCCAGGACCTGCCCCGCGTCTTCGAGCGCTTCTACAAGGCCGACCGCGCTCGCCGGGCTGGTGGCACAGGATTGGGCCTTGCCGTCGTCAAGCACACCATCGAAGCCCATGGCGGCCACGTCCACGCCGAGAGCACGCTCGGTTCCGGGTCTACGTTCCGTTTCTGGCTCCCGCTCGGAAGGGCGCTGAACACCCCGATGCTGGAGTAGCTGCGGACCTTTAGCCCCGCCAGCGACAGACGCTAGGCAGCAGCTGTTTCGATCAGCGCCCGCGACACCGCATCGTCCGCCGGGAAGCCCGCATCCCGCGCCCGCCGCTCCGAGAGGATGATCCCGTCGATCCCGGCGTCGCGATAGCTCGCCCCGATCCGTTGCGCGTCCTCGATCGTCTCCGGCGGCTCGATCTGCGCCCACACCGCGAACGGGCCTTCCTTGCCCAGCTCCTTGCGCTTCGCCAGCACCTGGTCGCGCGTCGCGATCACCGCCTCCAGCGGCAACGTCACCGCGATATACCCATCCCCAAGGCGGGCCGCGCGCCGGAACCCAGCCGGACTCCCCGCCCCGAAGTAGATCGGCGGACCACCCGGCGTCAGCGGCTTCACGAGCCCCACCGGCGGCACGTTGAAGAACTTGCCTTCCCAGCCCTCCTCCGGCGCTGTCCACAGACGTCGCAGCACCTGCGCGAACTCGCCCAGCCGCTTGCCCCTCGATTCGTAGGGCACCCCCGTCGCCGCGAACTCCGCTTGCACCCATCCGGCTCCCGCGCCCACGATCACCCGGCCGCCGGAAAGAATGTCCAGCGTCGCCAGTTCGCGCGCCATGATCACCGGGTCCCGCAGCGCGATCTGGCTCACCGTCGTCCCTAGGAACAGCTTTCCGCTTGCCGCCGCGATGTACGCCAGGCCCACCCACGGGTCGATCGACGGCTCGTAAGGGTGCGGCTGGTCCAGCGGCACAGCGATCCGCTCGCTCAGCCAGATCGAGTGGTATCCCAGCCCGTCCGCCTTCCGCGCGTGGTCGATGCCCTCCGCGCCGGTGGTCAGTCCCAGCTTTACGCCAACGTGCATGACGAACGCTACGTTAGCAGACGGCGAGAGGCGTATCTACTCGCGGTTGACCTAGTCGCAGTAGGCGACTGTGGTCTCGTTGTACGTGGCAGGCGCGCCCGGGGGTCTACCGAAGCTTCCTGGGGAGTCTCTCGACAATCATCATCGTCTTCGCGCCGGACTTTCGAATTTCGCTAGTCGACGACGGTCACCGGGCAAGACGCTTGCTTGACGACCTTGTCGGAAACTGAACCAAGAAGGAGTTTCGCAGCGCCACCCTGGCCACGCCGTCCCATTACGATCAGGCCGTAGTCTCTTCCCTGACTAGCTCCAGTATCTCGTTCGCCGGGTCGCCAACGCGGACAACCTGGTCGTAGGAGATGCCCGAGGCCCTGAAGGATGCGATGGCGGAGCCGAGACGCCTGTCGATCTCCTCGTCAAGACGCTGTTTTCGCACCGAATCGGAAGGTGCCCGTCACACCGTCGGCCGACTCTATGGGGAGCACGCTCGCTACCGTAACTCCTTGCGCGTCAGCACCCAGATGTTCGATCACGTGCTTCACAGCCTCTACGCTGGAGGCCGATCCATCCACCGCAACGAGGATCCGCGTGCGTGGGCCACCCCGGCCCATCGCGCCTGTCGTGGCGAGCGTCGGGCGCGAACGCTGCGCGTCGTCACGGTGGAGTGCTACGAGGACGAGAAATCCGATCGGCCCGCGGACTGTGCCAATGAGGAGCCAACCGAAGGGATCCCGTCCCCAACGGCTGGCGCTATACGCCCGAAAGCGCTGCAATGACCAGATGGGTGGCTAGCCAGCCTATCAGGAAGACACTAAACGACACGAATCTTCTCCAGTCCAGAGCCGCTGGTGGTCTCCTGCGAGCGGTGCCAGGGGTCCACGATCACGACTATTCCTTTCCCGAACCCAAGGGTGGATCTGAGCGTACGAGCAAAACTGGACAGGGACTCTTGGAGAGTACATCCAGCGCCGTGCTGCCGATGACGAAGTGCCTGAACGCGCTCTCCCCGTGAGTTGCCATGCAGATGAGGCTCACATCGAATTCTGCGGCCACGGAGAGTATCTCGTCCACAACGTTCCAGCGCTGGCCGAGGCGGCGCACGACAGAACGGACCTCGCCCCCGATCTCCCGCGACGCTTCTTCGAGCTCGGTCAGCCAGGAGTCTTCGATGGCCTGGAGACGCTTCTCGCGAAAGTCGGCGTCGGGGTGGACAACAAGGTCGAGTGGTGGATGGTGGACGCGGAGGGGATCACCTCCGCCGCTGCTTCCCGTGCAAGCTTGCCGGCGGCAGGGAAAGCAGCCCTGGACGCCGGCGATCCGTCGTAAGTCACCAAGAGTCTCATCAGCAAATCCTTTTCTGCAGCGGTCAATCCACTGAAGCAACGGTCTCCGGCGTAACCGCTTCCGGTTCCTCCACCGGCTTTCTGAAGAGTAACGAGACTGCGATGGCGAGCAGCAGAATCCCCAGGATCACCGCCAGTGAGATGGGGGTGGGAATCTTGTAGAACTCTGACATGATCATCTTGACGCCCACGAACGCGAGGACAGCCACGATCCCTTGCCGCAGGTATGTGAAGTAGTCCACTACTCCGGCGAGAGCGAAATACAGCGCCCGCAGGCCCAGGATGGCGAAGGCGTTCGAGGTGAAGACAATGAATGGATCCCGGGTCACTGCGAAAATGGCGGGGATCGAGTCAACCGCGAAGACCACGTCAGTACTCTCGATCATGAGCAACACGACGAAGAGGGGAGTCGCCATCAGGCGTCCGTCCAGGCGGACGAAGAAGTTCTCGCGGTGATAGTCGTTGGTCACGGGCACGAACCGCCGCAGCAGCTTGATAAGCGGGTTGCGTTCCGGGTGGACTTCGTGTTCCTTCTGCGTGGCCAGTCGCAGCGCTGTGAGGAGGAGGATCGCCCCGAAGACGAAGATCATCCAGTGGAAGGCGTCGAGCAGGGCGGCGCCGATGACGATGAAGATGAGACGCATGAGCAACGCCCCGATGATGCCCCAGTGGAGGATCTTCGGCTGCAAGTGCGCGGGCACCGCAAAGTACTGGAAGATCACCATGAAGACGAAGATGTTGTCCACGCTCAGTGACTTCTCGATGACGTAGCCGGTCAGGAATTCGACGCCTTTGTCGTTGCCCTGAAAGACGAATACGCCGCCGCCGAACGTGAGCGCAAGGCCGATCCAGATAGCACTCCAGACAAGCGCTTCACGCATCCCCACCTTGTGCGCCTTTCGGTTGAGTACGAAGAGGTCGAATGCCAGTATGACGGTGATCAGCAGGCCGAAGCCGCCCCATAACGCCAGGGTTTCGAGTGTCATCGAGCTGTACCTCTTGGATCCCCGGGCGGTGCCCGGCGCTGATCAATATCGGACTCAGGGCTTCTCGCGTAACTGCTGCCGCGCCTGGCTTCGTCAGGCATGGTGCCTGGGGCGTCTGGACGAGGACGCCTGTCGCGCCTCGTGGCGCGCAAGACCATGAAAGCGAAGGCCATAACAACGGCGATCACGGCAGCGAAGATATCAGGGGCCGTCACCGCGTCATTGCCTTCCTCGGCGCCAGGAGAGCGGGATTGGAGGAGAATGTATCAAAGGGGTCAGCCCAGGTACCGGTGCCCGCAGGACGCGGCAGCGGTGACGTCGGAGACAGTGCGTCCTCGCTGTGACTGCGGCCACAGTTGATGCAGTGCCAGCGAGATGTCACGAGGCGGCCGACTTCGCGCTCGTCAAGCCGCTCGAGCGTTCCGCGGCAGCGGGGACAGCCCCGGACCAAAAAGCGAGAACCCCCACCTACCGCGCGTTTAGTATCAGCCATTCCCGAAGTCTCCTTTCGGGCGGCAGCGAAGGTCTTTCCGCTATCCCTCGCAGCAGATGCGACGAAACCTACCGCTGACGCCCTTGTTATGGTCGTCGAGCCACAGGTCTCGCCGCTCTTAGTAGGACGCGCCGGGTTCGGGATTTACTCCCTCACCGTGCTGACGGCGGCGTCTCGGCTTTAGCGCCGGGGCTACTCCCCTGATGACCGATTGCCTATTCGTTTGGTTGTTTATCTTTAGTTCTAAACCCGCTTCTTTTCCCTCGGTTGAGCACCGTCCGCGACCGATGCCGCTACGGATCCGAGCGCACTCAACAGGTCGCCCACGGTGACACCGGAATGGGCCGACCGCCTGAGAGGCTTTCGCTGGTTCACGCCGTAGTGGTTGTGCCGCCCGCGCCGCCGCACCCTTACATAGGCCTCCGCCCGCAGGTCCGCGATCACTGCTGCGGTCGTCCGCTCCGTCAGTCCCAGTGCGACCGCTACGGAACGCATGGTGTCGTCGGGGTGGCCGGCCAGATGAAGTAGAACTGCAGCGTGATTCGTCAGAAACGTCCAGCGTGACGCGCCCGATTCGGGCGCGTCACTATTCCTGGGTGCTCGTGCAGTCAGAGCCATAAAGATGCAGGGCCGTTCATGAACATCCTTTCAGTACAACAATATGAAACCACCTGGCTTCTTGTCAAGGAAAGTTGACATGAATACCGACGCACCGGTATCGTGACATGCATGTCAACTCATGAACGATATTGCATAAGTAGCTTTTCTCCGGAGGTAGGAACTGGTCACGATATCCGACCCCGAGCAAGTTCCGGACCCAGAAGAGCCTCGCGTCCAGTCCGGCTTCAATTGCCGGTGCGGCACGACGATGATCTGGGTTAAGAGCCACGCCGTTTGCGGTCGCTGCCAAAACTTCTTGCCTACCTGTGAGTGTCCTTCCCTCGCCGGTGGAGCTTAAGGCCGCCATGACTACATTCAGCCGCTGCCTCATCCGCGCGGGCGCCGGGTTGGTGCTTGGCTACGCGACGCTCACGGCGTACCTCTTGATCCGCGTGATTCCTGTGCCGATAACCATCATTCCAGGGCAAAGAGGTACCCGCAAATGTGAGCCCATTGTCCACCCAACACCCACCCCAGCTGGAGCGCTAGGTTGCCACTGATGGGGGCCAACGTCGCCGAACCGCACGTGGGCGGGCCGGGAGGTAGCTCCAAGCCGAGATGCCGTGTCGGCCTCGCCGTGATGGACCGCCTGCGCCGAGCGGCTGCAATTAACGACACGCCAGATCATCCAGGGGAGGCGACAAGTGACGGCTGAAGTAGTCCTGGAGACCAACATCACCGGACTGCCCCTCCTGCGGCGCGGCAAGGTGCGCGACATCTACGACGCCGGTGACAACCTGCTAATCGTGGCCACCGACCGGGTATCCGCCTTCGATGTCGTCCTCCCAGATGGAATTCCGGGCAAAGGGCGGGCTCTAACCCACATCTCGCTGTTCTGGTTCGATGCACTAAGCCACCTCGGCCCAAACCACGTGGTTTCGGCGGACGTGCATGAGTTCCCTTTCGCCTGCCACCCGTTCCGCGATCTGCTCGCAGGTAGGGCCCTGCTGGTGAGGAAGGCCGAACCCTTTCCAGTCGAATGCATCGTTCGCGGTTATCTGGCGGGCTCCGGCTGGGCCGAATACCAGGCCAGCGGATCTATTTGCGGCGTCCCGCTGCCTCCCGGCTTGCTCCAGAGCGCGGAACTGCCGGACCCGGTGTTCACCCCCTCGACGAAGGCTCCGGAAGGCGAACACGATGAGAACATCTCCTTCCATGAGGTCGAGCAACTGGTCGGCCCGGGTCACGCTGCATCCCTGCGAGACGCCAGCCTCGAGCTGTACCGAACGGCGCGAGAGGTGGCCCAGAGAAGGGGCATCGTGCTCGCTGATACGAAACTGGAGTTCGGCCTTAGCAACGGCGAGATGATCCTGATCGACGAGGCCTTCACTCCCGACTCGTCCCGGTTCTGGATGGCCCGCGCCTACCGCCCCGGAGAGCCCCAGGACAGCTACGACAAGCAGGTGATACGCGACTACCTGGTATCGATGGGCTGGGACCGCCGGCCGCCGGCGCCCCGGTTGCCGCCGGAGATCATCCAGCTGGCCTCCCGACGTTACTGGGAAATCAGTGACGCTTTGACCGGTCGCGAACAGACTGTTAACGGGTAAGCCAATCTCATCTGAGGAGGAAGTTGTGACAACGGCAGTGAAAGAGATCTATGAGGTCGGGGAAATGCCGCCCCTTGGGCACGTGCCCACGTATATGTACGCCAACCTGATCCCCGAAAACGCGCGGGCCGAACCCGCAAGGGGCTTCCAGGTGAAGAAGGTAGAAGTGCCACGGGACCTGAAACCGGACGAGGTGCTTGTCTACGTGATGGCATCGGGCATCAACTACAACAACGTCTGGGCTTCCTTAGGCGTGCCTCTCGACATGGTGAAGGCCCAGCAGCGAGACGGAGACCCCTCTGATTTCCACATCGGCGGCAGCGACGCCTCCGGGATCGTTTGGGCTGTCGGCGGCGAAGTGACGAACGTGGAGGTCGGGGATCAT
This sequence comes from Chloroflexota bacterium, assembly GCA_031362025.1. GTDB lineage: Bacteria > Chloroflexota > Dehalococcoidia > SM23-28-2 > RBG-16-64-32 > DATKKM01. The sequence continues at coordinate 349 of JANLRX010000318.1, read as the reverse complement.
GTGGTGGTTCACTGCGGCATGTGGGACCGGAACGATCCCTTCATCAAGGCGGGCGGGGACCCTATCTTGAGCACTACCAATCGCATCTGGGGGTACGAATCCAACTGGGGGAGCTTCGCGCAGTTCGCCAAGGTCCAGGCCCACCAATGCCTTCCCAAGCCGAAACATCTGACTTGGGAAGAGTCCGCGGCCTACATGCTCGTGGGCGCTACCGCTTACCGGATGCTGGCCGGCTGGCCCCCTCACACGGTGCGGCCGGGTGATGTGGTCCTGATCTGGGGCGGCTCCGGCGGCCTCGGTTCGATGGCGACCCAGTTGGTGCGCGAGTTCGGCGGCATCCCAATAGCGG
>JANLRX010000301.1:0-1759 GCA_031362025.1 Chloroflexota bacterium | reverse complement strand
CCGCTCACCCTGAGGAATCGAAGGGCCGCCGTCCACATCAGCGGAGACTGAGGAATCGAACGTCGAAGCGCTTCAACTCCCCAACATCACCCGCGCTCTAACCCTCCAACACCGCCACCAACAACCGCAACGCCTCCTCCGCGCACTGCTCCCGGTTCTCGTCGCGACTACCCTCGAACACATACCGCTTGCACCGCACACCGTCCGTCGTCGCCACCGCGATGAAGAACAACCCCACAGGCCGCTCCGGCGCACCCCCACCCGGCCCCGCGATCCCCGTCTCCGCCAACCCAACGTCCGCTCCTGACCACTCCCGTACCGCCATTGCCAGCGCTTCCGCCGCCCGCGCGCTCACAGCTCCATGCTCCTTCAGGACGCCCTTCGGCACGCCAATCGTCTGCTTCAGCCGGTTGGAATACGGCGCAACGCCGCCCACGAACACCGCCGAACTCCCCGGCACGCTCGTCAGCAGCCCGCCGATCAGGCCACAGCACGTCGCCTCCGCCGTCGCGACCTTCAGGCCGCGCTCCTGCAGCGCCGCGATCGCCTCAGCCGCTAACGGGTTCGCGACGCCTGCTCCGTGACCACTCAACGCTGCGCTTGACCGCCTCTTGCATCGTCACCTCCGGCGTCCACCCGAGCTGCCGCATCGCCTTCGATGGGTCTTCGTGGTAGCTCAACCCCAGCAGGTTCACCGAGAACCGCGTCAAGTCCGGACGATGCTCCCACCCGCGCACCCGTGCCCGCGCCTCCATACCGGCGGCCAGCGCGTAGATCGCCAGCATCGGCAGCGCCCGCTTCGGCATCGGCAACTCCGAAACGTCCGCCACTGCCTGGTACAGGTCCTTCTGCGTCACGTACTCGTCCGACACCGCGTTGTAGATCTGCCCTGTCGCCTTCTCGTCCGTCGCCGCGCGGATACACAGGTCAGCCACATCTCCGGCGTACACACACGGCAGCCGGTTGTCCCCGCTGCCGATGAACGCCGATGACGAACCCTTCAAGAACTGCATCACTCCCGGTAGCATCGCCGCGTCGCGCTCGCCGAGGATCAGCGCCGGCCGAACGATCGAGACAGCCAAACGTCCGTTCCGGTGGTGCCGCCGCGCGATCTTCTCCGCCGCCGTCTTCGCCCGCCGGTAGTAGTCCAGCCACCCGAACTTCTCTTCGTATGGCGATTCCTCGTGCACGCCCTTCGCCAGGTCTGCGTACCGGTACACCCCGTCCGTGCTCACCTGCAGAAACCGCCCGACATTCGCCGCGGCCGCCGCCTTCAGCATGTTCCGCGTCCCGTTGATCGTCACCGAGCGGAACTCACTCCACGGCGCCCAGTCAGTCACCAGCGCCGCCGCGTGGTATACCACCTCGATGCCTTCCATCGCTGTCGGCAGCGAGGTCGCGTTCGTCACGTCGCCCTCCACCAGCTCCACCCCCAGCGTCTCCAGATATCGCGTCCGGCTCGTCGGCCGCACCAGGCACCGTACGCTGTCCCCGCGCGCAACAAGCCGCTCCGCAATATGACTCCCAAGAAATCCGGCCCCACCGGTTACGAGTACGCGCATATAGCCTCTGGTTCTTGGTTCTAAGTTCTAGGTTCTCGTCCCGCTTTTCCGGTACGCTTCACGGTGACGACAACTATACCAGCAGGGAGGCAGATCACGGCCACAAACGGGCGATACGGACTGACCATCGGCGTCTCCGGCGCAGAGGATGTCGCGCTCCTCGCCGCACAGGCGGAGGCCGCCGGCTTCGACGCCCT
>JANLRX010000283.1:0-2363 GCA_031362025.1 Chloroflexota bacterium | reverse complement strand
GGTTTGGACTGAGGACCCCGACGGCAACAAGACGACACCGGGCACAGCGACGGTCGCGCTGCCGTCGCGCGGATAGGAGAGGGTTATGGGGATGTTGCAGGACAAGGTGGTTGCCATCACCGGCGCCGGCCGTGGGATTGGCCGCGGCGTCGCGATCATGATGGCGCAGGAGGGCGCAAAGGTTGTCGTGAACGACCCGGGCGTTGGCCCCGACGGGGTCGGCACGAACGACGGGCCGGCGGATGAGGTTGTCACCGAGATCAAGGCGGCGGGTGGCACAGCGATCGCGAACCACGACACAGTGGCGACGGCGGACGGCGGTGAGGGCATCGTGAAGACGGCGCTCGACACGTACGGCCGCATCGACATCCTGGTGAACAACGCCGGGATCCTGCGCGACCGGATGATCTTCAACATGTCGGAAGAGGAGTGGGACGCGGTGATCGCCGTGCACCTGAAGGGGCACTTCAACACGACGAAGCCGGCAGCGACCGTTATGCGCCAGCAGCGCTACGGCAGGATCATCAACTTCACGTCGGAGTCAGGGCTGTGGGGCAACGCGGGGCAGGCGAACTACGGGGCGGCGAAGTCTGGTATCGCCGGATTCACGCGGGTTGTCGCTCGCGAGTTGGGGCGTTACGGCATCACCTGCAACGCGATCGCCCCGCGCGCCTGGACACGGCTCACGGCGACGATCCCCGAGAACCGGCCCGCTGGCTCGCCCGGTTCCGCTGATCAGCCGCCACCAACGCCGGGCGGGATCGAGAACCTGGACCCGGACATGGTCGCGCCGTTCACCACTTACCTGGCGACCGACAACGCCTGGAACGTCAACGGGCAGATCTTCCATGTGTACGCAGGTATCGTCTCCGTGCTGCAGCACCCGGTGCCGTGGCGCACTGCGTTCAAGCACGGGATGTGGTCGCTGGACGAACTCTCGGAGAGCATCCCGCACCTGCTCGAAGGCACCACCAACCCCGCGCCACCCCCGGCCGAGCTGGAAGTGCCCGGCCGAAACAACGGTCAGACCGCCGCGGGCCAGACGGCCACGGCGAGCGCGTAGAAGGATACCGATATGGCAGGCAAACTTGCAGGACGGACGGCGGTTGTTACCGGCGCCGGGCGTGGGATCGGCCGCGCGGTCGCGCTAATGCTGGCGCAGGAAGGGGCGAAGGTTGTTGTCAACGATCCCGGCGTCAGCGTCGACGGCACGGGACACGATGACGGGCCGGCCCAGCAGGTCGTCGCGGAGATCAAGGCCGCGGGTGGGACCGCAGTTGCCAACACCGATAGTGTGGCGGACACCGCCGGCGGCGAGCGCATGGTCCAGCAGGCGATGGATGAGTTCGGACGCCTCGATATCCTGATCAACGTGGCCGGTATCCTGCGGGACCGGATGATCTTCAACATGGCGGAAGCAGAGTGGGACGACGTCATCGCCGTGCACCTCAAGGGCCACTTCAACACGATCAAACCGGCTTCCCAGATCATGCGCCAGCAGCGGTACGGCCGCATTGTGAACTTCTCATCGATCTCGGGCCTGCGGGGCATCTCTGGCCAGTCGAACTACGGTGCAGCGAAGGCTGGCATCGCCGGGATGACACGCGTCGTCGCCCGCGACCTCGGCCGCTACGGAGTCACCTGCAACGCAATCGCACCGGGCGCCCAGACACGCATGATCGCGACGATCCCGGACGCGTCGCGGGCGCTTCGTGCGACCACTCAGACCGGGCAGACGGCACCACCGCCACGCATCGTCGAGGCCACCCCGGAGCACGTCGCGCCGATGACCGTGTGGCTGTGCACAGACGACGCCTGGAACGTGAACGGCAAGATCTTCCACGTCGCCGGCGGGACCGTCGCGCTAGCGCACGAAGAGACGCCGATACAGGCGATCGAGAAGAACGACAAGTGGACGCTGGACGAGCTTATAGCGCTTGTCCCGTCGCAGCTCATGCACGGGATCGTGAACCCGGCGCCGCCGCCGGCGGACCTGGACATCCCCGGCCGGCCGGTCGCCGCAGCGGCGCAGCAGTAACCGAGCGGACGCGAGGACGCTAGCCCAAACCACGTCAGTCCGAAGCGGAGGAGAAACGACATGGACCTTGAGCAAGTAAGGAGCGAGTCGGCCCGGCTCAGCGAGGCGGATGCCGACAATCCGGTCATGACGCTTTCCGACGACGTGGTCACCCTCCGCCCTTGGTCGAGAGATGACGCCGGGTTCATGGCGGAAGCATGCGCCGACCCAGCGATCCGACGCTATAACGGGGTCCTCGACCGGCTAGGACGCCCAACTCCGCCGCTCTCGATCATGGACGCTGAGGCCGTCATCGACGAATTCGCGTTGAACTGGCGGGCGTTTG
>JANLRX010000241.1:0-3994 GCA_031362025.1 Chloroflexota bacterium | reverse complement strand
GGCCGTTCGCGTGCAGGGTGAAGGCGACGGGCTCATCCCGAACCGCCAGGCGACCTGGGGCAGCGTCATCGGGCGCGAGGCGGAGCGTGGTCAGGGCCTCGTCTGTCACGATCAGCGGCGCGAAGCTCGCCGATTCGCTGGCGCGAGTGCGGAGGGGGATCGCGAGGGCGATCAGGGTGGCTACGAGGAGGACGGCGACCAGGGCGAGGTGTAGGTGCCCGTTCGGTGCCTTGAGGAGCGTCTGCTGCAACTGCTCGCGCCGGAGGGAGAGATCCGCCCGCCACGGCAGCCCGAGCTGTTCGCTTCGAATAATCTACCCCCCGAATCACACCTGCCGATTGGTGACGTTGGGCCGCCACCTGCCCGCTACCACGCGAGCGTTTGCTTACAAAGAATGGCCGTGCACCCACTGTCGATCCGGCCCGTTGAGCTTGCTCGTAACAGCCGGCTCCAGCCCGGTGAACCTGCGGCACCCAGACCTATTCACTTACCGTTGCTTCCTTCCGGACCTGGCGGAGTTCGTGACGGCCTGCCGCGCAGGGCCAGGCTATCAACGCCACTTATTACGTGCAGTCCTCTCGGTACCAAAACCTCGAGGGGGAATTCAACCCCGCTATAGCGGATTGCGGGTACAGGGCACCGCTGGCTCCCCGTCTAGCACGACCTCACGCATCGTATAGATGGCGTTTGCGGGGTGTCAAGCACGAATGGACACCGCCACAGCGTGACGTAGTGCCACCCCCAAAGTTACCCACAGTTGCAATATCGCCGATTTCAGGCTCTAACTGCCCGCCACTGCCCGAGAACGCCTTTCAAGCACGAGTTTGTGGAAACTTTACAAAATTGAAACCAGACCCAAAATCATCGGTTCACTGTTCCCCACCGCCGGTTACTTGCTACACTTCCACCGTGCCTCGCATCCGCAAAGCGCTCATCCTCGCCGCCGGTTACGGCACCCGTTTTCTCCCCGCCACCAAGGCCATCCCGAAAGAGATGCTGCCCCTCCTCGACCGGCCCGTCATCCAGTACATCGTCGAAGAGGCGCTCGCTTCCGGCCTCGACCAGATCTACATCGTCACCTCCCGCGCCAAACGCGCCGTCGAAGACCACTTTGACCGCTATCCGGAGCTTGAAGCTGCGCTCACGAAGAAGCCCGACGTCCTCGCCGGCGTTATGAAGTCGGCGAACATCGACGTCGCCTTCATCCGCCAGAAGGAGATGCTCGGCCAGGCCCACGCCATCCTCGGCGCCCGCCCCTTCATCGGCGACGAGCCGTTCGTCCTCTTCTATCCCGACGACGCGATTTTCGGCGACGTCCCGGCCACTCGCCAGCTCCTCAACGTCCACGAAAAGCACGGCGGCTGCGTCCTCGCCGTCGAACGCGTGAGCCGCGAAGACATCGTTCTCTACGGTTCGATCGACGCCGAGGACGTGGAAGACCGCGTCCACCGCGTGCGACGCATCGTCGAGAAGCCCACCGCGGATGAAGCGCCGTCGCTTCTCGGCACCGTCGGCCGCTACGTCATCACCTCGGAGATCTGGCCCTTGCTCGAAAAGACCGAACCGCAGCCAAATGGCGAGCGCTTCCTCACCGACACCCTCCAGATGCACGTCGAAGCGGGTGGCGACCTCTTCGCCTGCGAGTACACCGGCGACCGCTTCGACACCGGCCGCCCCCTCGGCCTGCTCAAGGCCTCGCTCTACGAAGCCCTCCGCCGCCCTGACATCGCCCCCGAGCTGCGCGACCACCTCCGCACGCTGAGCTGACGATGCGCACCCTGATCGCCGGCATCGCTGTCCCCCACTTCTCGTTCGACAACGCTTCGTTCCTCTCCGCCCCCTCGTTCAGCGAATACGGCCGCCTCGTCGTCGATCTCGGCGCCGCCGCCCGCGCTGCCCAGGACATCGTCGAAGGAACGGCCCCGCACACCACGTATGGCGGCCAAGCGATCGTCAACGGCAAGCCCAGCGCCCACGCCTTCGGTCTCGAAGATCTGCTCGACATGCGCCGCCGCGAAACCGCCCGTCTGCTGGAAGGCGGCGGCCTGGTCGTCGTCTTCGGCCAACCCGAAGTCGTCGTTCCGGACGTCGGTGACGGCTGGGCCAGCTACTCCTGGCTCCCCAACGGCGAGGACTTCGACTGGTCGCGCGATCTCCTGCCCGGCTTCGGTATGCCCGGCGCCGTCCTCACCGATGCGGACCACCCTTTCGCGCCGGTCGTCGAAGCGCTTGCTTCGCGGCTCGCATACCGGGTATACCTGAACGAAGACGGCCCCGCGAGCGCGCGCGTCTTCTGCCGGAGCAGCGGCGGCGTCGCAACCGGGTTCGAGGTCAGCGTCGGCGCCGGCCACGCGATCGTTCTCCCGGCCATCGAAAAGCCGGTTTCGGACCGGCAAGTTATCTCGGAAGCGCTCCTCCGTTGTTTCGAGCGCTGGGAATCCCGGACCCAAAGCGTGGAGTGGGTAAGCAAGGAGGTCTCGTGAACTCAGGTCTGCTCAGCGGAAAGCGCGCCGTCATCACAGGCATCGCGGACAAGCACAGCATCGCCTGGGGTATCGCCCAGCAGATGCACGCCCACGGCGCCACGCTCGCCTTCACCTATCTCCCGGAGACTAAGGGCCGCTTCGAGCGCAACCTCCGTGAACTCGTCGCCGAACTCGGTAAGCCCGATGACTTCATCCTCCTCCCTTGCGACGTCCTCGACGACGATTCGATCGACTCCGCCTTCGCCGAAGTCGGCCAACGCCTCGGTGGCCTCGACACCGCCGTCCATGCCGTCGCTTACGCCGACCGCGAGGACCTCAATCGCCCCTTCACACACGTCTCCCGCAACGGCTACAAGCTCGCCATGGAGATCAGCGCCTACTCCCTGAACGCGATCTGCCGCGCCGCCGTTCCGTTAATGGAATCCGCAGGTGGCGGCAGCATCATGACCCTCACCTACAACGCCGTAGAGCGCGCTGTGCCCGGTTACAGCGCCATGGCCCCCGCCAAGGCCGCTCTCGAAGCGGGTGTCCGCTACCTGGCTGTAGAGCTCGGCCCGAAGAAGATCCGCGTCAACGCGATCTCTGCCGGCCCCGTGCGCACGCTCTCGGCGAGCGCCGTCAAAGGCATCATGCAGCTCCGCAAGTGGACCGAAGAAGCCTCTCCCCTGCGCGAGAACGTCGACATCGCCGATGTCGGCAACGCCGCTGTCTTCCTCGCGAGCGACATGTCGCGGATGATCACCGGCAACATCCTCTTCGTGGATAGCGGCACCCATGTGCTCGCCGGCCAGGTCGCCGCCGTCCCCCCGGAAACCCCCGTCAGCTAGCTCACCCTCTGTCATCCCGACCGGAGCGAAGCCCCGCACCTTGTCATCCCGACCGGAGCGAAGCGGAGCGGAGGGATCTTTCGCCCCTGGGTGCTAAAACGCCGGCCCTACTCGTCTTCGTCCCGTTCCTCCGGCGGCTGCCCCAGGATCTCCTCGCGCAGAATGTCCTCACCCTTCTTCCGCCGCTGCTCGCCACTCTTGCGCAACATGTCGATGATGTCCCCCAACCCTTCCAGCTCCTCCGCCAGTTCCGGATACGCCTCCAGCTGCTCATCGAGGCGCGCGCGTCCCGTAATCACGTCCTCAAGGTCAGCTGCGTAGGCGCGAGGTACTTCCGCGGCCGGGGGCGGCGGCAGGCGTCGCTTCGGGGCCGGCGGCACGTACTCCTGTTCCTCCAGGTCCTCTTCCCGGTCCCCGGGCGCAGGCATCGTCCGGATAACCTGCACCGCCGTCTTTAGCCAACGCTGGCTCCCCCGCGATAGCCGCGCCACGCGCTCTAACAGCGTCTTGTCGATATCCGTGCCCCAGTCTTGCCGCATGCCGCACCCATTCTAAGTCGAACTTAACCGTTTCTCTACGTCTCTATTATGTTAAACAGCAAGAGACGCGGCATGTTGCACGCCGCGTCTCTTGCCGGAAGGCCCACAGGCGCTTGCACGCCTGGAGATACGCTAAATCAGC
>JANLRX010000219.1:0-14007 GCA_031362025.1 Chloroflexota bacterium | reverse complement strand
GCCCGTTCGGTGAAGGTGATGGCGGCGATGCGCTCGATCGGGATGCCGCCGGTGACCAGGGCCACGACGCGATCGACGAGGGAGCGGGTCTTGCCGGTGCCCGCGCCGGCCTCGACGAACAGGGTCTGGTCGATAGCGGTGGTGATGAGTTCACGGGTGCGTTCGTCGCGGTGGCGGAAGATGGGTTCGGGGATCATTGGGTGCCCTCGATCGCCGCGGCCTCACTGACGGCGCTCCAGGGGGCCATCGCGGCGTCTGCGCCCTTGGCGGCGAACTCGCTGTCGCGGCGGCGGGAGCAGATGCGTTCGAAGTCGCAGTAGCCACAGTTCTTGAAGGAGTCGCGCCATTCGTCGTCGTCGCCAGGGACAGCGGGGAAGGTGCCGGCGTGGACACCGCCCATGATCGCAGCGATTGTGCCCTCGAAGCGCTGGGCGAGTTCCGGCGTGGTTTCGTAGGTCAGGCGTTCGAAGCCGCCGCGCTGCGAGATGAACCAGTAGAGGGCGGTAACGTGCTCGGCCTCGCTGGCAGCGGCGATGTAGGTAGGGAGTTGGAGCCTCTGGCCAGCGTCGAACGGGCCGCCCTTCGGTGGTTCGTGCGCTTTGCCGGTCTTGTAGTCGATGACCCAGGCCTGGGTGCCGTCGGGGGTGCGATCGATGCGGTCGACACGGCCGCGCAGGGTGACGCCGGCGACCTGGGTCTCGGGCACGGCGGCCTCGAAGTCGGTGGGGATAGCGCCGGTCTCGCGCCGGAATTCGGTGTCCTTCTCGAGGAAGAGCTTGAGGTCGGCGCGGATGCTGCGGGTTTCGTGCGCGGCGTAGATGGGGAGCCCGCGCTGGCCCTGGCGGTTGGCGTCGTCGAGGTGCTCGTCTGCGATCACCATGAGCCGGTGCAGGTCATCGACGGTCCACGCCTCGCCAACCTGGGGTCGGCCGACTTTCTGCTGCTCGATGAAGAACTTCTCGAGGACTCCGTGGATGAGCGATCCGCGGGTCGCTGCGTCCATGACGGCGCGCTCGTCGGGTTCCTCGACGACGTTGAGGCGGAGGACCGTCCGGCAGAAGTAGCGGTATCCGCAGGCGGCGTAGGTCTCAAGCGCGGTGGGTGACGTCTTCTGGTGGAGCGGCAGCCAGTCGCCGTCGGCTATCGCGGCGACGTTGCCGTCCCACTCGGTGAAACGGGAACTGCGGCGGGCGTTAAGCATGTCGAGGGCGCGCGAACGCGGGTGGAGTGCGGGAACCGCGAGGCCGGCGTGGCGGAGATGAACGGCGCGACGCACGGCCAGTTCTCCGGCGTCCAGCAGGGGGCCGCGGAGGCTGACGGCTAGTGGCGACGAGGCGCGCACCAACGCATCGCCCGCAGTCTCTGTGCGGCGTAGTTCGGAGGCTGTGACACGGCGGCCGATGACAGCGCTGTACGCCTCCGCCATCAGTGGCGAAGGGTAGTACTCGCGCGTGGCGCCGGGTTCGTAGGCAGGCGCGGACCAGGTGACGACGCCGTTGCCGGCGGTTGAGGCGGCGCGCAAGGCGGCGGCCTTCGAGCGGGCGATCCGGGTGGTGGCGTCTTCGGTGTAGGGGAAGTCGGACTTGAGCTGCTGCCAGGTGCGGTCGTCGATGAGGGCATCGGCGCCGGGGCCGGCGGGGAACGCGCCCTCGTACGCGGCGCAGAGGTGGACGCGTTCGAAGCGAAGGCCGGGCGCGGCGCGGTAGTCGGCGATGACGACGCCGCCGCCGAGCCGGTTGGGGCGTACGTAGCGGGCGTCGAAGTTGGCGGAGAGGGCGGTGGTGAAGCTCTTGAGGGCGAACGAGCCACCGACTGCGCCGACGGTGCCAAGTTGGTCGATCTCTTCGATCACCTCTTCAAGTGCTTCGGCCTTGGGGTCGATGTACTCGGAGACGATCGATTTGAAGCGGTCGATGAACTGGAGGGCCGGTTGAGTTTCCTTCAGTGGTTCGAGGCGGGAGACGAGCGCGCCGATGGCGTCGCGGAGGCGGCCAGCTTCGTTGCGCTGGAAGGTCATCACCCGCTCGCGGGCCTCGTTCTCGCCGGGGAGAAGGCCGGCGAGTTCTGAATCCTTGTACGCGATGAGTGCGCCGAGACGCTGTTGCCACACGTTGGCTCCGTGGGTGATCCCGGCGTCGCGGGAGATGTTGTCCCAGGTGGTTGCCATCTCGTGGACGACGCTGTCGCCGGCGGGGAGCCAGTCGCGGAGAGGGGCGACGCTGAGGAACTCCATCGTGGCGGTGCGGGAGTAGTCCTTGTCCGGCAGGAGGCAGAGGAGCGAGACGCCGCGGCCGGCGCGCGTTTCGCTTAGCGGTATGCCTGGGAGGGGAACGGTGGGGATTCCAGTGGCGGCGAACGCTTCGCGGAGGAGACGACCGTAGGTGTCATCTGCGCCGTGGAATACGGCGATCTCGTCGATGGCGACGCCGGATTCGAGGTCGGCGAGGACTGCGCGAGCGACCTCGCGGGCCTCGCTGGCGGGGTCGGGCGTGATGGCGAACCGCTGTTGGCGCGAGGCCGCGGGGTCGTCGAGAAGCTCGAAGGACGAGGCGCGGGTGCGGAGAGCTTCGGTGAGGCGGGCGGCGGCGTCGGTCTCGGCGCCGGGCGGGACGATGGAGATGTCGCCGAGATCGGCCATGACGCCGCCCGCGCCGGAGTTAAGGGCGTCGGCGGCTGCTTCCTGCAGGTCCTCGGCGTCGTAGAAGCCGCTGGTTCCGTCGCGGAAGAGATCGTACAGGCGGAGGATCTCGGGCAGGTGGCCGTGGGCAGGCTGGGACCGGATGTCGGAGGCACGCTTGATGCCGGCGCGGCGGAGGCGGCGGAAGATCTGGCGGAGGGTGCGAGCGTAGCCGGGGAGGTCGTTAACTTTAGCGAGCGCGCCGCGGGATTCGAGGCCCACCTGGGACGCGACGTAGTCGCCGATCGGGCGCGCGAGGGGGGATTTGCCAGCGGCGGCGAGACGTCCTGCCCCCAACAGTTCGGCGACGCGGGGCATCGTTTCGAAACGGACGGCGGCGAAGGGGCCGTGGGCGGCGAGACGCCGCCGGAGGTGCAGCGCGGAGGCGTGCGACGGCGAGATCACCGTGACAGGCTTCAGCGGGTTCGCGGCGCGCCCGGCGGAGATGCGGGCAAGGGCCGCGTAGACGTCGGTCATGAGAGAAATGAGGGGGCGAATATGGCAGCTATGGCGCCAGTCTAGATACGCGCGTGGAAGCCTGTCAACGCGGAACTGGCGCTGTCCACAAAGGCGAAGGAGCTGGTTCTTAACTTGACCATAAATTCACGGTGAGAGTTTGGCGAGAGAAGGTTGCGACACTGTGACCACAGACAGCGGGCAATCCTATATTCGCGGAGGGCAGCGATGACAGAGAAGATAATCGTGATGGTTTCCGACCTTGATGACGGAGTCCATGGTGAGATCAACGTGATGGAATCCCCCGACCAGGCGGCTCGATTCGTGGAGAGCCTGATCGAATCCGGCTTCGACCAGCAGCGCATCCGCGTGTTCCTGGGCGGAGAGATGGAGATGGAGGTTCACCACCGCCCCGTAGTGAACCTTCTGAATACGCGAAGCAGCCAGGAGGAGCCGGCACCCCAGGCTGAAGACCAGAAGGAGGACGCCGGCAGCCAGGAGGAGGAGGCAAAGGAGGAAGTGGCGGTTTCGGCCAACGCTCGCTCCCGCGCCCTTCGAATGGAGGAGGTCGCCGCCTCTGCGGAGCCGTTCCAGAAGAACGGCGTGCGGTTCTCGTCCCAGTTCCGCCCCGCATAAGTTTCGCCCGTAGGCGGATTGGATATCCGCCCCGCTGTCAGTGGCGGAGCGAGAGGTGCCCCCCACTCGCTCCGCCTCTCTATGTTTTGGTGAGTGCCCGCTTGTATGCTGTTTGCTTATGAGCACGCTCGCTGCCCGCGCCCTGGATACAAACGCTGCCAACTTCGGCCTCGGCAATGAGGTACTTGACGTGCTGGGCGCCAGGTTGGTGCGCAATCGCGAAACGCACGACATTTACGATGCGAACCACGCCTCGGATGTAACGGCGAAGACGCCGAGCGAGATCGATGCGCTGATCGCCCGGCTGGACGTTGAGTATCAACACTCGAACCACCGGCGGTTTGATGTGGACTTCCGCACGCCTCCGGAGTTCCTCGCCCGGCTGCTCCTGGACGGTGGGTATGAGCGGACGGACGCCCTTTGCCTGGTGCTGGAAGGAGAACTCGTGGGTAAGCCAACGCCCTGCGACATTCGGCCGGTGGTCTCGGATGAGGACTGGGAGGCGTACTGGGAGCTGATGATCGTGAACTGGCGGGACAACCCGAATCGCGGCGAGGCCGAGCATTGGGATGCGGTTGGCCGGCGGATGTTTGCTTCGCACCGGCTGAAGCAAGGGCCGGTGCAGTACTTCCTGGCGTACCTCGAAGACCAGCCAGCCGGGTTCTTCAATGGGTGGGAGGGTGTGGATGGGATGGGGCAGGTGGAGGACCTGTTCGTGCTGCCGGAGTACCGCAAGCGGGGCATCGCGACGGCGCTGATCCACCACTGTGTCGCTGAGTCTCGCCGGCGAGGCGCTAAGGAGGTGTTGATCGTGGCTGACCCTGACGACACGCCGAAGAATATCTACGCTCGGATGGGGTTTCGTCCGGTGGCGGTGCACGGCCACTATCTGAAGAAGCTCTCGAAGGAGGGCTAGTTGTCCCCAAATCAGGGGGGCTTGCATCCTCGACCCGTGGTGATCGGGTTCTGTATAGTGATACGAAAGCTGCCATACCCGTTATGAGAGAGATCGAGCGCGCTCCTAAGCCCACATCGGCCCCCCCTTCCACGCCTCCTCCCGGCATGAACATCGAGGCGTTCGTGGAAGAGCGTGACGGGGCGGTACACAGCCGTGACATATTCGCCAAGCTGAACGGCCTGACGCTCGTGAAGCGCGCGCAAGATATCGGCATCTACCCCTTCTTCCACGCGCTGGACAACAACGACGGCCCAGAAGCCCAGATCGATGGGCAGCGCGTTCTTATGTTCGGCTCGAACAACTATCTGGGGTTGACACGTCACCCTGAGGTTGTCGAGGCGGCGCGACAGGCGATCACGACGTACGGAACGTCGATGACCGGCTCCCGGCTGCTGAATGGCACTACGAAGCTGCACGAGCAGCTCGAGGCGCGGCTGGCGGAGTTCCTGCACACCGAGGCCGCGCTTGTATTTACGACTGGCTACCAGGCGAATCTTGGGATCATCTCTGCGCTTGTCGACAAGAAGGCGATCGCGGTCGTCGACAAGACGGACCACGCCAGCATCTACGACGGCTGCGAACTGGCGGAAGGTGAGATGGTACGGTTCCGGCACAACGACGCGCAGCACCTGGCCGAGGTCCTGTCGAAGACGGACAAGGCACCGCTGGTCGTGGTTGACGGCGTCTACAGCATGGGTGGCGACATCACGCCGCTGCCGGAGATCCTCGAAGCCTGCAAGGCGAACCACGCACGAATACTGGTGGACGATGCGCATGGGCTTGGGACGATCGGTGTTGGTGGGCGCGGCACGGCGAGCCACTACGGCCTCGAAGCTGACGTTGACATGATTATGGGCACGTTCTCGAAGTCACTGGCCTCCATCGGTGGGTTTGTGGCCGGCACGCAGGCCGCTTGCGACTGGATCAAGCACTTCGCGCGGCCGTTGCTCTTCAGCGCGAGCCTGCCGCCGGCATCCACGGCCGCCGCGCTCACGGCGCTCAACGTGCTGGACCGCGAGCCGGAGATGGTGGAGCGAGTGCACAAACTGAGCACGCACTGGCGAGAAGGCCTGCGCGATATGGGCTTCGATGTCGGCGGCTCAGAGACGCCGATCGTGCCGGTGAACGTGGGCGATGAGTACACGACGCTCCGGTTCTGGAAGACGATGCTCTCGGAGGGCGTCTACACGAACCCGGCGATCTACCCGGCCGTCAACATGAAGGAGGCGATCCTCCGCACCAGTTGTATGGCCACGCACACCGAGCAGATGATCGAGCAGGGTCTCGAGAAGTTCAAGGTAGTCGGCAAGAAGCTGGGTGTCATCTCTTAAGGCCGCCCCCCCTACAACTGAAGTCCGGGTTTCGCCTGTCGTTTCGAAGAAGGACCTGGATGCGTTCATCCGCCTCCCCTATCGCCTGTACGCGGACAATCCGAACTGGGTCGCGCCGCTGCTCATGCTGGAGAAACAGCGATTCTCCCCCAAGCACAACGCCTTCTACAAGCACGCCGACGTCGCGCTGTTTGTAGCACGGCGAGGCGATCGCGTCGTCGGGCGCATCTCGGCACAGGTGGACACTGAGCACAACCGGTACCACAGCGAGCACACGGGCTTCTTCGGGTTCTACGAGAGCGAGGACGATCCCGACGTGGCGCGAGCGCTTCTGACGACGGCCGAGGACTGGCTCCGCGAGCGCGGGATGGATAGCATCCGGGGGCCGCTGAGCTTCTCGGTGAACGGCGAGGTGGGGTTCCTGATGGATGGGTTCGACCTGGCGCCGCTGCCGCTGATGCCGTATACGCAGCGGTACTATCTGCCGCTGATGGAGGGCGCCGGCTACACGAAGGCGAAGGATCTCTTCGCGTGGCGGTGGGAACGGGTGACGATCCCGGACGGGCCGCCACGGCGGATGGTCGACGCGCTTCGAGCGCGCCCCGACATCAAGGTGCGGCGGGCGCGGATGAAGGACTTTCGGCAGGAGGTGGACACGATCCTCGAGCTGTATAACGACGCTTGGAGCGCGAACTGGGGGTTCGTTCCGGCGACGCGCGCAGAGGCCGATCAGATGTCCAACGACCTGAAGCTTGTCGTGGATCCGGCGATCGTGCCGTTTGTCGAGGTGAACGGGGTGCCCGCCGGTGTTGCGCTCGCGTTGCCAAATATCAACTGGGCGATGCAGCCGTTGAAGGGGCACCTGTTCCCGTTCGGCTGGCTGCGACTGTTGTGGAGGCTGAAGGTGCGACGGCCGGAGAGCGGGCGCCTGCTGCTGCTCGGGATCAAGAAGGAGTTCCGCACGCGGGAGTACGCGGGGCTGGCGTACCTTTTGTGCGACGAGATCTACCTGGCGGCGAACGACCGCGGGTACAACTGGGCGGAGTTCGGGTGGACGCTGGAGGACAACGGGCTGATCAACGCGCTGATCAAGAAGATCGGCGCGGAGCAATACAAGTCGTACCGCATTTACGAAAAGCCGCTGTAGTTGAGTAGCCAGGGGCAAGTAGCCAGTAGCAGAGAGTGCTGACTGACATCAGATGGCAGAGGTGACGGCGTGAAGGTGCTGGTGACGGGGGCGAGCGGGTTCCTTGGCTCGCACATCGCGGAGCAGCTCGCTGCAGAAGGTCACGAAGTGCGGACGCTGCTGCGGAATACGAGCAGCCGGGAGTGGCTCCAGTTCCCACACGAAGAGGTGATTGGGGACGTCACGGACGAGGAGTCGCTTGGCGTTGCCGTTGAGGGCGTGGATGCGGTGGTACACTCGGCGGCGCTGATCAAGGCCCGGTCGGAGGCGGAGTTCGATGCGGCGAATCGCGGTGGGACCGCGAACCTGCTGGCGGCGATCGAGGCCACGAACCCGGGGCTGCGGCGGCTCGTGTACATCTCGAGCGTGGCGGCGCATGGGGCAAGCAAGGACGGCAAGGCACGGGCTGTCGATGCGCCGGCGGTACCGCTGACGCTTTATGGCCGGACGAAGCTTGGGGGCGAGCGAGCGGTGCGGCAGTCGCCGTTGGCTGATCGCTCGGTGGTCTTTCGGATGCCGGTGATTTATGGACCGCGGGACCCGGCGTTGCTCCCGTTCTTCCAGGCGGCCCGGATGCGTATCGCGCCATTGCTGGACGGTGGTCACAACCGAACGTCGGTTGTGTACGCCACGGATGCCGCCAGCGCTGTTGTGCTGGCCGTGACAGCGGGGGCGGATGTTGGTGGGAAGACTTACGCGCCGGAGGACGGCGAGGTGTACACGTGGCGGGACATGCTCGCGGCGATCAAGGCGGCGGTTGGGCACGGCGTGCTGATGGTGCCGACGCCGAAGCTCGCGTACCAGGCCGGGGCGACTGTCAGCGAGCTGTTCGGGCGGGCGACGGGGCGGGCTGTCGTATTCACTCGGGAGAAGGTGCGGGAGATGACTCAGCCCGCGTGGGTGGTATCGTCGGAGGACCTGCGGCGGGACCTTGGATGGGAACCGCGGGTGCAGATGACGGAGGGCGCGCGGCTGACGTACGAATGGTACCGCGCCGCCGGGTGGTTATAGCGCCACTCTCTACTTGACGCACCAGAACACTCGTTCTACTCTGCTCTCACGTTGAGAGGAGGCGGACGTGGTTAACGGGATCATTTTCGAAGAGATCGAATGTAAGACGATCATCAACAAGACCAGCGCGCAGGGGATGAGCTGGCAGTACAGCATCAACCCGTATCGCGGCTGCCAGCACGCTTGCATCTACTGCTTCGCGCGTGGGACGCACGAGTACCTGGGTTACGACTCCGGGCGAGACTTCGAGTCGAAGATCGTGGTGAAGATGAACGCGGCGGAGGTGCTGCGGCAGCAACTGAACAAGGCTTCGTGGAAGCGCGAGAGCATCCTGCTCGGGACGGCGTGCGACCCGTACCAGCAAGCCGAGATCAAGTACGGGATCACGCGGAAGCTGCTGGAGGTGATGCTGGAGTTCGGGCAGCCGGTGCACATGCTCACGAAGTCGCCGTCGGTGCGACGGGACATCGAGCTGTGGGGACGGCTGGCGAAGGTGACGGACGCCCAGATCGCGTTCAGCATCCCGACGTTGGACGACGACGTGTGGAAGAAGATGGAGCCCGGTACTGCGAAGCCGATCAAGCGCTACGAGGCGCTGCGGGAAATGTCGCAGGCCGGAGTGCGGTGCGGCGTGATGTTGGCACCGATCATCCCCGGCCTCACGGACAGCGAGGAGCACATCGAGCGGATGATCGTGACGGCGAAGGAGCATGGGGCGGCGTTCATTGCGCCGAACGTGCTGCACCTCAAGCCGGGCACGAAGGAGTGGTTCATGCCGGCGTTGCGGGAGGCTTATCCGCACCTTGCCGGCAAGTACGAGCGCTACTATCGCGGCCCGTATGCGCCGAAGGACTACACGCGTGAGGTGATCGGGGTCGTGAACCGACTGCGGCAGAAGTGGGGGTTCACGGGGGAACAAGCGCCTCGGGTGGCGCCTCAGGTGGGACAGTTGCAGCTGGCGATATAGACAACCTCTGCCTTTCACGTATGATGTTGCCGCTCGTGCGCGATTTGCGCACGCGGCGGGTCACCGGCCAAAGGAGGACGAAAGTGCCAGACAGCGTTTACAAGGTCATCGAACTGGTGGGGACAAGCACCGATTCATGGGAGAAGGCTGCGGCGGGTGCCATCGCGCGGGCGTCGGAGTCGCTTCGGGACCTGCGGATCGCCGAAGTCGTCGAGCTGGACATGCAGATCGAGGACGGCAAGGTCACGACGTACCGGGCGAAGATCAAGGTGTCGTTCAAGTACGAGGGCGGCTCTTAGCGGCCGTTCGCTCGAGGGCCTCGAACAGAATAGCGTTCGCTTACAACGCGTAGAACTCGTCCCAGACGGCGGTGTCGCGGACTAGCTCCCACATCTCCATCGCCTTGCCGTCGTGGATGTGCCAGATGTGGGCTGCCGGCATGTCTAGGCGCTTGTCGCCACGGGTTTCGTGGAGGTTCACGATGGCCACGACGTGCTCATCGCTTTCCGTGATGTCGTGAATCTCTAGCTCTACGGAATCTGTGCGCTCGCCGAGCATCTGGAAGAACTGCCCGGCTCCGGCGTGCCCGACCTTGTCGCCGCCGATCTCTTTGCCGGGGATGTGCATGACGATGTTGGGCGCCATCATCTTCTCGATCAGTTGGGGGATTTCGCCTGTTGCGAACATCTCGTACATGCGGCGGACTGTTGCTGTCTTGTCGCTCATGGGGCACCTCCTGCGTTGCGATTGTGCTTCTTCCAGCCAACGTCCGCAATAAGAAACGGGGAGCCGAAGCCCCCCGTTCAGTTGCGGTGTGCTGCGTTTAGCGGCCGGTGTGTCGGACGCGGGCGGTCTTTTCCTCCGTGCCGTTGCCGTTCGTGGACTCTTCGAGCGAAGAGCCGTTGGTGGCGAACAGGCGCGTCGTGCTGAGGGCCTCGACCGGCTCCTTTACCTCGCTCCCCATGTGGATCTCGCCGTCCATCACTGCGCCTTCGGCGATCGAGATGAGGCGCGTGGTGATCGAGCCGTTGACGCGGCTGGTGGCGAGCAGCTCGAGGCGGTCGGTGCAGACGAGCTTGCCGTCGAACAGGCCGCCGATCGTGACGTAGCTGGCGTGGACGTTGGCGTTGACCTCGGCGCCCTCGCTGATGTGGACGGTGCCGGCAGCGTTGACGTCTCCGGAGACCTTGCCGTCGAGCCGGACGCTGCCCTCAGTGCTGAAGTCGCCCTTCCAGGTCGATCCAGCGCCGATGACGCTCGTGAACTCCTCCGCGGGACGGTATGAACTCACGGTCTGAGCGGTGGTTGGGGCGGCATCCTGGGCGCGGTAGGGGAATTCGTTGGAG
The DNA here is from genome assembly GCA_031362025.1 of Chloroflexota bacterium. Lineage (GTDB taxonomy): Bacteria > Chloroflexota > Dehalococcoidia > SM23-28-2 > RBG-16-64-32 > DATKKM01. The sequence goes on along the minus strand of JANLRX010000219.1, from coordinate 3,439 downwards.
ATCCCTTCTGGCAGGTCGTCTACCTCTTCCAGCTCCTCGTCGGCGGGCTGGTCTTGCCACTGGTCGTTACGCACTTTGGCGTAGTCTCGGCGGTTGTTGCCGATCTTCATGCGGTCCTCCTCCTGGGCTAGGGGATTGGTTGCCGCGCGGCTGGAACGTGGGGCGTCCGGCCGGCGACTGGGGCATACGCATTATGAACGATACGGCGGGTACGTGGGTACGGGGCGAAACTGCGAAAAGCTTTTAGATTTGGGCGGAGGCTAGCCGTTTAGCTGGTAGACCTTGCCCTCGGTCTTGATCGAGGGGGCGACGATCAGCTCGGCTTCGTGGAAGTCGGCGAGCGTTTCCGCGCCGCAGACGCCCATGCAGGTCTGGATCGCGCCGACCAGGTTCTCCGAGCCGTTCGTGCGTGACGTGGGGCCGAAGAGGAGACGGTCGAGAGTGGTGTCGACGCCAGGATGGATGCGGACGCCGCGCGGGAGTGCCGCGTGTCCGGTGGACATGCCCCAGGCGTAGCCGTTTGCGGGTGCTTCTTCGGTGCGGGCGAAGGCGGTGCCCAGCATGACCGCGTCTGCGCCGGCTGCGAGCGCCTTGCAGATGTCTCCGCCGTTGCGCATGCCACCGTCGGTGATGATCGGGATGTAGCGGCCAGTCTCGCGGTAAAAGGCGTCGCGCGCGGCGGCAGTGTCGATGGTGGCGGTGATCTGCGGGACGCCGATGCCGAGCACCTCACGGGACGTGCAGATGGCACCGGGGCCGACGCCGACGAGAACGCCTGCGACACCGGTCTCCATGAGTTCCTTGGTAGCCGCGTAGCCGACGGTGTTGCCAACGAGCACGGGTACGCGGATGTTGTGAACCAGTTCTTCGAAGATCAGGCCGCGCTCGCTGCGGGAGATGTGGCGGGCGGTGGTGACCGTGGACTGGACGACGAAGATGTCGCAGCCGGCGTCAACGGCCAGCGGGGCGAGCTTCTTAGTCATGGCGGGGGTGCAAGACACAGCGGCAAACCCGCCCGCGTCCTTGATCTCGCGGACGCGCTGGCCAACGAGCTCGGGCTTGATCGGGGCGGCGGTGAGGCGCTGGATTACGGATGCAGCCTCATCCTGGGGTGCGTTGGCGATCTCTGTGATCGCGGCTTCGTAGTCTTCGTGGCGGCAAAGGATGCCTTCGAGGTTCATGACTGCGAGGCCACCACGGCGGCTGACCTCGACGGCGAACTTCGGTGTGACGACGGCGTCAAGCGCCGCGGCGACGATCGGGAAATCGAACGTGAAGTTGCCTATGCTAAAGTGAACATCCGTCAGTTCAGGGTTGACGGTGACGTCTCCCGGGACGATCGCGACTTCGTCAAACCCGTAGGCGGGTCGGAGTTCTTTCAAGGTCCTCGATAGACTCATAGTGCCTCGCCTCGGTATAGAAAAGCCCACTGGGTCGTGGGCTGGGAGCTTTCAGTCATTGTATCGACCGGGCTGTATCGCGGCAATGGGTAAATCGCGTAAACATATCCACAAGACGGGTGAGAAGCCGTTAACATCTCATGACAACCCTTCACCTTGTTGCCACACCGATCGGAAACCTGGAGGACGTCACTCTCCGGGCGCTTCGTATCCTGCGTGAAGTGCCGCTGATCGCCGCGGAGGATACCCGCACGGCCCGCAAGTTGCTGACGCACTACGACATCCACACAAAACTCGTCTCGTACAACGAGCACAACATGCGGGACAGGACGCCCCAACTCCTTCACGCTCTCGAGACCGGTGACCTCGCTTTCGTTTCCGAGGCTGGGACGCCAGGGCTGAGCGATCCGGGGCACGAACTGGTGGTGGCGGCGATCGCGGCGGGGCACGCTGTGTCGCCGGTGCCGGGTCCCGCCGCGCCGATTGCGGCGTTGGTCGCGTCGGGGCTGCCGTTTCGGCAGTTCGCGTTCCTGGGGTTCTTGCCGCGGCGATCGACTGAACGCAAGCGCCTGTTCACGGAGCGCGTCGCGGACACGGCGACGCTTGTGTGTTTCGAGTCGCCTCACCGCCTGAGAGACTCGCTGCACGATATGCTGAGCGCTCTCGGCGACCGGAGTGTGGGTGTTTGCCGGGAGCTGACGAAGCTGCACGAAGAGGTGTTTCGGGGCACGCTGAGCGAGGCGCTGACGCACTTCCAGGAGCCGCGCGGTGAATTCACGATCGTGATCGAGGGCGCAAGTGCGGCGAAAGCGGATGTGAGCGATGACGAGCTGCGCTCCGAACTGCGGCGGCTGCGGGAACTGGGTGTGTCTGCTCGCGACGCGGCGACGGAGGTGGCGCGGCGTACGGGCGCCTCGAAGCGGCGGGTGTACTCCCTTTCGCTGGAGCTGGACGGGCCGATCGGGCAGCCGGACTAGGGCCTCGACTCGCCAGCAGGTACAATCCGATTCATGCCTGAACGTATCTTCCTCGGGGTCGCGTGGCCGTATGCAAACGGCTCGATTCACATTGGCCAGCTCGCGGGTGCGTACCTGCCGCCGGACATCTTCGCGCGGTACCACCGCACGGCGGGGAACGATGTGCTGATGGTGTCCGGTAGTGACGTCCACGGGACGCCGATCACGGTGCGCGCCGAGCAGGAAGGTCGTACGCCGGGCGAGGTGGCGGACCAGTACCACCGGGAGTTCCTCGAGACGTGGGAAGGGATGGGCATCAGCTTCGATCTGTTCACCACGACTGGGACGGAGAACCACTATCGGGTGACGCAAGACATGTTCCTCAAGCTGCTTGAGATCGGCGACCTGTACGTCGACTCGATGGACCTGCCGTATTGCACGGTGGAATCGCGATTCCTGCTCGACCGTTATGTCGAGGGGACTTGCCCGATCTGCGGCTTCGAGGGAGCGCGGGGTGACCAGTGCGATAACTGCGGCAACATCCTCGACCCGATCGACCTGCTGGACCGCCGCTGCAAGTTCGATGGTTCGACGCCGGAGCTGCGGTCGTCGGAGCATTTCTTCCACCGGCTGAGCGCGTACAACAAACCGATCCGCGACTGGCTGAAGGACGGCAAGGAGCACTGGCGGCGCAACGTGCTAAACCTGTCAATCAGCACCACCGAGACGGGCGAGGGGCTGAAGGACCGGGCGATCACGCGCGACATCGTCTGGGGGGTGCCGATCCCGGTTGAGGGGTACGACGACAAGCGGATCTACGTCTGGTTCGACGCTGTGATCGGGTACCTTTCGGCGGCGATTGAATGGGCGGCGAACACAGGGCAGCCGGAGCGTTGGCGGGATTGGTGGCAGGACCCGGAAGCGAAGAGCTTCTACTTCATCGGCAAGGACAACATCTGGTTTCACACGCTGATCTGGCCGGCGCAGCTCATGGGCTACACGCGGGCGACTGGCGATCACTACAACCTGCCGTACAACGTGCCGGCCAACCAGTACCTGACGATTAAGGGGAGCAAGATCTCG
>JANLRX010000184.1:0-2010 GCA_031362025.1 Chloroflexota bacterium | reverse complement strand
AGAAGACGATCATGGGCCTCGCGCTGAACCTCGAAGAAGACACCGTCGGCGCCATCGTCCTCGGCGACTACACCCTCATCGCGGAGGGCGACGAAGTGCGCTCCACCGGCCGCATCATCGAGGTCCCGGTCGGCGAAGGCCTCGTCGGCCGCGTCGTTGACCCGCTGGGCCAGCCGCTGGACGGCAAAGGCCCCGTCGCCTCCACCGGCGTCCGTCCCGTCGAGCGCATCGCTCCCGGTGTGGTCGACCGTCAGGCCGTCGCCCAATCGCTGCACACTGGTGTGAAGGCGATCGACGCGATGGTCCCGATCGGCCGTGGTCAGCGTGAGTTGGTCATCGGCGACCGCTTCACCGGCAAGACCGCGATCTGCCTGGACGCCATCATCGCCCAGAAGGGCACCGGCGTGACCTGCATCTACGTCGCCATCGGCCAGCAGGCCTCGAAGGTGGCGCAGGTCGTCGGCATCCTCGAAGAAAACGGCGCGATGGACCACACGATCGTCGTCGCCGCCAACGCCGCGGACCCCGCCGCCCTCCAGTACATCGCCCCCTACGCTGGCTGTGCAATGGGCGAAGAGTTCCTCGACAACGGCAAGGACTGCCTGATCGTTTACGACGACCTTTCCAAGCACGCCTGGGCCTATCGCCAGATGTCGCTGCTGCTCCGCCGCCCCCCCGGCCGCGAAGCCTACCCCGGCGATGTCTTCTACCTGCACAGCCGCCTCCTTGAGCGCGCGGCCAAGCTCTCCGCAGAGCGGGGCGGCGGTTCGCTGACCGCCCTCCCGATCATCGAGACGCAGGCCGGCGACGTCTCGGCCTACGTGCCGACAAACGTGATTTCGATTACCGACGGGCAGATCTACCTGGAGGCCGACCTCTTCGCCTCCGGTATCCGCCCCGCCATCAACGCCGGTCTCTCCGTCTCCCGTGTGGGTGGCGCCGCGCAGACCAAGTCCATGCGCAAGGTCGCCGGAGGCATGCGCCTCGGCCTCGCCCAGTACCGCGAGCTGCAGGCCTTCGCCCAGTTCGGCACCGCCGAGCTCGACCCGGCCACCCGCCGACAGCTCGAGCTGGGTGTGCGGCTGGTCGAGATCCTCAAGCAGCCGCAATACAGCCCGCTGACCCTGGGCCAGGAAGTCACGATCATCTACGCCGTAGTCAACGGCCACCTGAACGACATCGAACCCGCAAAGATCCGGGCCGTCGAAGAGGCCTTCCACTCCTACATGGAGACATCTCAGCGGGAAGTTCTGCAGGCGATCGAATCGACCGGCGTCCTCGATGACCAGACCGAAGAGAAGCTGAAGGCCGCGATCGCCGCGTTCAAGGTGACCGCGCCCGCTTAGGGCAACGCTATGGCAGCAGGACAACTACGGCTGATCCGGCGGCGGATTCGCTCTATCCAGAGCACCGCCAAGATCACTCGCGCCATGGAGCTCGTGGCCGCGTCGAAGATGCGCCGCGCCCAGCTCAACGCGCTCGCCGCCCGCCCCTACGCGGAGCGCCTGCGCTGGGTCCTCGCTGACCTCGCTGAGACCCTGAACCAGATCGAGCCGGAGAACCGCCACCCCCTCCTCCAGCGCCGCGACCCCGTGAAGGCCGTCGAGCTGATCCTCGTCACGCCGAACCGAGGACTCTCGGGCGGACTCCCCGCCAACCTGCTGCGTCGCACCGCACAGTTCATCGCGGAACAAGGCAAGTCGGTGCGCGTAATCGCCGTCGGCCGCAAGGGCCGCGACTTCATCCGCCGCACCGGGCAAGAGCTGATCGCGGAGTTCCTCGACCTGGGTGACTACCCGCTCTACACCGCCGTCCGCCCGGTCGCCCAGATCGCCATGGACGACTTCATCAGCGGTGCCGCCGACGAGGTGTACGTCCTCTACCCGGAGTTCGTGAACATGGTGACGCAGCGCCCGACGGTGCTGAAGCTCCTGCCGATCGAACCTCCCGTGGACACCGACACGAAAGCCGTCGACTACATCTACGAGCCGAGCCGCGAAGCCGTGCTCG
>JANLRX010000180.1:0-4648 GCA_031362025.1 Chloroflexota bacterium | reverse complement strand
CCTGACGGCTTCCCGAGCGCGCGAGGCGGCCCGCAAGGCGCGTGACCTCGTCATCAAGAAGGGCTTCCTGGACGATAGCGTCCTCCCCGGCAAGCTGGCCGACTGCTCCGAGCGCAACCCGGAACACCGCGAGCTATACCTCGTCGAGGGTGCGTCGGCAGGCGGCACCGCCAAGGAAGGCCGCGACCGCCGCAACCAGGCGATCCTCCCCCTGCGTGGCAAGATCCTAAACGTCGAGAAGGCCCGCCCCGACAAGATGCTGGCCCACGAGGAAATCAAGGCGATCATCACCGCCCTCGGCGCCGGCTTCGGCGAGGACTTCGACGTCACCAAGCTCCGCTACCACCGCGTCATCATCATGACCGACGCCGACGTGGACGGCGCGCACATTCGCACCCTGCTCCTCACCTTCTTCTTCCGCTACATGCCCCAGCTCATCGACGGCGGGCACATGTTCATCGCCCAGCCACCCCTGTTCAGCGTCAAAAAGGGCAAGGACGTCCGCTGGTTCTACGACGAGAAGGACAAAGACACCTACCTGAGCAAGCTCAAGGAAGGCACCCGCGGCCTCCAGATCCAGCGCTACAAGGGTCTCGGCGAAATGAACCCCGTCCAGCTCTGGGAGACCACGATGGACCCCGCCACGCGCACGGTCCTCAAGGTCGATGTCGTCGACGCCATGGTCGCCGACAACACCTTCAACCAGCTCATGGGCGAAGAAGTGGCCCCCCGCAAGCACTTCATCCAGTCCCACTACGACAAGGCCACCCTGGACGTCTAGCGCCCGCCCTGGTCATCCTGCGCAGAAACACATTCGGTCGCGCTCCAGGCCACCCGACCGCAGGATCTGGGGGCGGCGCAGCATTCGATCGACGGCCCCAAGGTCTGTCATCCTGCGCAGAACCACATTCGATCGCGCTTTAGGCCGCCCGACCGCAGGATCTGGGGTGGGGAAGCATTCGGACGCGGACGACCCGCAAGCCAATCACGCCATCCGAGACGTCTGTGGACTAACTAGACTAAGTCCGTGGACTTAGTCTATAATGGCCCCATGGCTATCACAGACGAAACCATGGTCAACATCCACGAAGCAAAGACCCACTTCTCGAAGCTGATCGAGCGCGTTGCCAATGGCGAACGCATCGTCATCGCGAAGGCAGGCAAACCAGTCGCCGTACTCACACCGTATGTCGCCAAGCCCCGATATCGCCCACTAGGTATCGACCGCGGTAGGATCATCATCGGTGACAATTTTGACGACCCCTTGCCGGAATTTGAAGAGTATATGTGAGGGCCCTCCTCGATACACACGCGTTCCTGTGGCTCATCAATGAACCAGAGCGCTTGCCACAACTGGCCACCGATATTCTCAAGGACGGCGACAACGAAATCTTCCTGAGCACGGCAAGCGTCTGGGAGATCTCGATCAAACACGCACTGGGGCGCGAATTGACTCTGCCCGAGCCACCCGAGCGATACCTGCCGCCCCGAATTCACGTCCTGGGTCTACGTGGGCTGGCAATTCAATTCGATCACGCCTTTCGCGTCGCCCACCTGCCACCCATTCACCGCGACCCCTTCGATCGCCTCCTCATCGCCCAGGCCCAGGTAGAAGGCCTGCCGATCATTACCTCCGATCCCAACATCGCCCGCTACGACGTCGAAGTTATCTGGTAAGCTGCCGCGCCTTCGTATACTGACGGGGATGCCTGAACCGTCCCCCACCGTCCTCATCGTCGAAACCACCGCCGGCGACCCACCCGTCGAGTTCCTCGGCCCCTCCTCCGACATCGTCTACTTCATCTCGATGGCCCACGGCGAACGCTACGGCGCCGCCCACCCCCTTGCCCGCGCCGCGTTCGTCATCAAGCGGAAGCTGCGGCTCAACATGACCCCGCTCCTCAACTATGGCGACGCCCGCGTCGACAACTCCGAAGAAGCCGCCCTCCTCGATAAGCTCTGGCAGGATCCCGCGCCCCTCGCCGCGGCCGCCCGCGCCGTCGCCGACGCTATCGAAGCCACCGAAGAGCTGCGCGAGCTAACCGTCGACTTCCCAGAACTCCCCGACCGCCTCCGCGACCTCGCCTCCATGGCCGACTGGGCCGCCGAACGGGGCGCAAAGATCCGACTCACATACGTGCTGTAGGGCGGAGCGGAATCGAAAAGGAGGCCTGTTTTCCAGGCCTCCTCCCGATCACAAATGCCTCTTTTAGTCGATTGTGAATTCGTGCTGCATGCCCAGCGCCGCGTGCGGCGTGCCCTCTTCATCGTCGACGAAGCACAGCATGATGTATTTGCCCTCTGCCAGATCGGAATCCGGCACCACGATCGAAGACCCACCCGGAGGTGCGTTCGTGTACCCCACGAACGCCTCTACGCCCGGCGGAAGCTCTTCGTCTTCCTCGCCGCCATCTCCCTCCGGTTCTTCCAGGAGGACGTCGATGTCGAAGTCATCGGTGATCTTGGCGATTATTAGCTGATGGTCTTCGTCGCCATTGTTCGTGAACTCAAACGCCGTCTTCCCTGCCTTGATGTCGGCGTCGTCCACCTGGAACTCGTATTCCTGCGCTCCGACGTCAACGGCCGTGTAACCATCTGGAATTTCGGCCGGGCCGAAGACGAGACCGTTGATTTTCCAGAGGTCGTCCTCCAGCACCATGTCGACCGTGAACTCGAACTCGCCCTCTTCCTCATCCACTTCCACGATGTGAACCTTTGCCGAGTCTTCGTTCACGTCGGAATACTCGATAGACTCCGGCTCGATGGGCTCCCCTATGCAGTCCTCGGCATTCGCACGGCAGTCCTCAATGCTGTCGTACCCGAAGGACTGGATGCCCTCTTCCGTGGCGTGCTCCAGGAAGTAGTCAATGTCCTCAGGCCCGGACGCCAGTAGCGTATCCATCGTCTCCGTTAGTTCTGCCGGGGGGTCGGAGCTGCCGCCGTCATCATCGTCGTCGCCGCATGCGGCGAACACCGCTGTGACCGCCACGAGCCCGAAGCAGAGCATCGTCATCCATATCCGTTTAGACATCGCCTGTCTCCTTTCGTATGAGGAGCCGTGTGCTCCAAATCGTTCTCACTTGCCAAGGCTCGATACAAAGAGGCCCCCGTGTCTCCACCGGGGCCCCTGAGTATCCGGTCTGGGTTCTTACTCTACGGTGAACTCCGCCGTCATCCCGAGGAACGCGTGCGGTGTGGCTTCCTCCGGGCTGACTCCCTCACTCGTGTCCGGCAGGAAGCACACCAGTGCGTATCGTCCGGCCTCCAGCGGCTCCGGCAGGGCGATATCCGACTCTTCGTCGGGGCCATAACCGAACTTCACGAAGATCGGGTCGGGCTCGAAGCTGTCGTCCGCCAGCAGTTCCTCAATCGTGCCTTCCGCCGGCAGCTGAACGAGAACCACCTCGTGCACCTGCTCACCGGTGTTGGTTGCGTGGAACGCGAAGTCCCCGCTCTTCAGCGCTTCCGAGTCGGCATCGAATTCGAAGGCGAATTCCTTCATGTCGAGATCGACCACGTCGGTGCCTTCCGCGATCTCATCGCTGGGCACGAACAGACCGTCCGCCTTCCATTCTTCCCCATCCTTGATGAAGTCGACGCCAAAGGGGCCAATGTCGGTCCCTATCGACACCTTTGCGTTGTCGCCGTCGATCTCCACGTCATCGAGCGCAACCGTAGCATTGGGAAGCGGGTCGCCGGCGCAGGTGGCGAAATCGGCCTCGCAGGCCGCAACGTCCTCGGTGCCGAACTCCTGGAGGAATTCGTCAGTGATGTGGGCCAGGTAGAACTCCTGCTGCTGCTCGGTGAAGTCGGCGCCGTCAGTACTCACCAACGCAGTTGTTACATCGACGAGCTCCTGCTTATCCTCTTCGCTGCCGCCATCATCGTCGTCGTCCCCGCAAGCCACAAAGGCCGCCGAGAAAGCGACGAGCCCGAGGCAGAGCGCCGCCATCCATATCCGTTTAGACATCGTGTGTCCCCTTTCGCATCGAGAGCCGTGGTTCAGCTCCCACTCATTCCAATGTGACGACAGTGTCGATCTCGGGCCGACTCGCAAACATCGCACAAAGAGCGCAAGTTAGGATTTCTTTGCGAGCCACCCAGGGCCGCCTTCTGCCACCAGTCCCCATACCGCCGGTGGGAAGTATTAACGCGAGTTTAGGATGGCCGCGTGTTAGGCGCTAGGGCAGAGGTGCCAAAGGGGAAGAAAGGCGTTAGTGTAGCGTCACTCACCCACCGAGAATTCGGCGAACATCGGCTCGTCCACCAGGAAACACACCAGCATGTAGCGTCCGGGCGCAAGCGCAGGGACGTAGAGGTCCGCCCGGTCGCCCGGCTTGAACGGACCCTTGAATCCCGCCTCCACCGCAAGCGCGTGATAATTGAGCTCGTTCACAGCATCTACGTCCTCCGGCAACGCCAGCAAGACCAACTCGTGCTCTTCGTCACCAGCGTTCTCCACGGCGATCGGCCTTCCACCCAGGATCCGCTCCGTGAACTGAAACTCATACTCCACAAGCTGCAGGTCCAGCCTTTCAACCCCTTCCGGAGCCTCGTCATCCAGCACCGTGTAGCCATCAACCTTCCAGACCTCATCCTCCCGGACTATGGCTTCACACTAGTCCGGGAGGATGAGGTCTGGAAGGTT
>JANLRX010000166.1:0-3823 GCA_031362025.1 Chloroflexota bacterium | reverse complement strand
GCGCTCGACGTCCGAGCGGGTGCGGCGTTCATCCTGGCCGGGCTCGCAGCGCCGGGCCAGACCGAGATTTCCGACATTTACCACGTCGACCGCGGCTACGAACGCATCGATGAGAAGCTCCGCGCGTTAGGAGCAGAGATCAAGAGAATCTGATGTTTGGCAAACGGATCGGCGTAGACCTCGGCACCGCGAACGTACTCGTGTACGTGAAGGGCCGCGGCATTGTCGTCAACGAGCCAGCCGTCGTCGCCGTCGCCCAGCGCGACAACAGTATCGTGGCCGTCGGTACCGCCGCGCGCGACATGCTCGGCCGTACCCCCGGCGCGATCCAGGTGATCCGACCCATGCGCGAAGGCGTCATCGCCGACTACGTCACCACCGAGGCGATGCTCCGCTACTTCATCGGGCGCGTGATTGGCCGCTTCTCGTTCATCAAGCCCGAAGTGATGATCTGCGTCCCCGCCGGCGTCACCGGCGTCGAGCAGAGGGCCGTTCAGGACGCCGCAGAGGCCGCTGGCGCCCGTCGCCCCGCTCACCTCATACCCGAACCGCTCGCCGCTGCCATTGGCGCTCGTATCCCCGTGCACATCCCGCAGGGCCACATGATCGTGGACATCGGCGGCGGCCGCACGGAAGCCGCCGTCATCTCGATGTACGGGATCGTCGTCAGCGAGTCCGTCCGCGTCGCCGGCGACCGCCTGGACGACGCCATCGCCGCCTACGTGAAGCGCCGCCACAACCTCGTGATCGGCGACCGCACCGCTGAGGAGCTAAAGATCGCGATCGGTTCCGCGCTCCCCATGGAAGAAGAGATGACTTACCAGGTGCGGGGCCGCGACCAGATCACCGGCCTCCCGCGCACGATCACCGTTACCGGGATGGACGTCACGAACGCCATCCAGGACTCGCTGCAAGCGATCGTCGGCGCGGTCCGCTCCGTTCTGGAGCGCACACCCCCGGAGCTCGCCTCAGACGTCGTCGACCGCGGCGTCGTGCTCTCCGGCGGCACCGCGATGCTGCGCAACCTCGACCGCCTGATCACCGAGGAGATGGGCATCCCCTGCTACGTCGCCGACCACCCAATGGAGTGCGTCGCCATGGGCTGCGGCATCGCCCTCGACCACCTCGACCTGATCAAGCGCTCCATGCCCGCCGAGGGCGAATGGCTCGTCAGCCTGTAACCGCACCGCACCCGTAGGGGCGCAGCACGTGCGCTTACGGACTGTCTTCTGATTTCACACGTATTGACGACGTCGGGATTGCATTACGTTTCCCCACGTGCTGCGCCCCTACACCCCGCACACCGCCCCCTACAGGTCGTCCTCTTCCTTCGGCATCCCACCCGTAGCCGTCGGCGTGTCTGATGGCGACGCTATCGGCGTATCCGTCGGTGTCGGCACGGGCGTGTCATCCCCCGATGCCGACGGCGAAGCGCACAGCCCCGCCGGTTCACGACTCAACCCGCTCGTCCGTTCCAGCAGCCACACCGCATCCGCCGCCGTCACCGCGCCGTCGCAGTCCAGATCGCTCGCGTCCACACACTTCGTCTCTTCGATCCCCGCCACGTACCGCAGCACAAACACCGCGTCGAGGCTGGTCACCGTGCCGTCGCAGTTCGCGTCGCCCACCGGCGGCGGCGGTTCGGGCGTTGGCGCAGCGGTTTCAGTCGGCAGCGGCGTCGGCACCGGCGTGTCCGTTGGCACAGCCGTCACGGCGTCCGTCGGACTGGGCGTATCACTGGAGAACGGCGTCTCGCTTGGAACAGGCGTTTCCGTCGGGATGGGCGTCCCAACGTCGTAGTTCTGCGTCTCGCGGATCCACTCCGCGATCCCGATCGTCGTCGTCGCCCGTCCGGAAAGCTCGATGTCCATCGTCGTCTCGCCGTTCGGGCCCGTCACCCAGTAGTGCATATGCGGGCCGGTCGAGCATTCCCCCAACGTTGATGGGTGCCCCAACCGCTGCCCGGCCACCACGTGATCCCCCACCTTCACCTGATACGCGCTCAAGTGCCAGTAGCGGCTGAACCAGCCGTTGCCGTGATCGATGAGCACGTAAGCGTCACCGGAGTGCGTCACCACACCCGGCGCCGAGGCCAGCGTCCAGTATGCCGACTCCTCGAACACCCAGCCGGGGCCGCCTTCGCAGTGCAATGTGCCACTGGGAGGCGTGTCTGGCGGGAAGAAGTCGATCGCATCGTTCGTGTTGTGGAAGCCGGCGATCCCCGTCTGCCAGGCCACGCCCTGTTGCCACGGGAAGAGCAGCGGCGGCGCCTCGGCGGATGCGGCAGCGGGCCGCTGGATGGCGACAACAAATGCACCTGCAACAAGCAGCGCAAGGACGAGCAGACGGGCAGGCGTGAGGGTCAGGGCGGCTCCTCTCGAGCACGTCGGCGGGCTTTGTGGGGCTTCTGGCTTTGTTGTCAATAACGTCTCCGGGGCGGATCAGCTACGGGCGCGGCTATACGCACCCACACTTTTGACTCGCGCCGATGGCCAACCGTTACGTCTGCGGCGTTGGCGGCCCGTTAAGCCGCCCGATACACTGAACACATTACGGATTGGAGGCCAGATGCCCGTCACGTGGGAAATCAGCGAACTGTCCGACGGCCTGCGCGTCGTCACCACACCCGTCCCGACGTCTGAATCGGTCAGCGTCAACCTGTTCGTGGGCGCGGGCTCACGCGGCGAAAACAAGCGCACGATGGGCGTGGCGCACTTCCTCGAGCACATGGTGTTCAAGGGCACGACCAAGCGCCCCACCGCCATCAGCATCGCCGAGGCGATCGAGGGTGCGGGCGGCAGCCTCAACGCCTACACCGGCAAAGAGTTGACCTGCTACTACAACCACGTACCCTTCGACGAGCTGGAAACCGCCGTGGACGTCCTCGCCGACATGCTCCACCACTCGCTTCTCTCCCCCGAAGAGATCGACAAGGAGCGCACCGTCGTCCAGCAGGAGATCCGCCGCACCCACGATCAGCCCGGCGCCTACGTCGGCGAGCTGCTGATCAAGGCGTTCTACGGAGAGCACCCGCTGGGTTGGTCCACCGCCGGCACCGAGGACACCGTCGGCGCGATGAAGCGCGAAGACTTCGAGGAGTGGATGACTGCCTGGTACGGCGCCCCGAACATGGTGCTCTCCGTCGCCGGCAACACCACCCACAAAGAGGTGCTGGCCCTCGCCAACCGCTACTTCACGGAAGGCGTTCGCACTAAGGCTCCGGCGATGCCAGCGCTCAACGGCGCAAAGCTACCTGTGAAGCCTGTCATCAGCGACGCCCGCCGCGACATCACCCAGGCCAGCATCGCGCTCGCCATGCCGGGCATCTCGCGCACCGACACCGACCGCTACGCCCTGAACATCCTGAACGCAGTGCTCGGCCGCGGCATGAGCTCCCGCCTCTTCCGCGAAGTGCGTGAGCGCCGCGGTCTCGCCTACTCCGTCGGCTCCTCCGTCAGCCGCCACTCCGACGGCGGTATGTTCGCCGTCTCCGCCGGCGTATCACCCGAAAACGTGACCGAGGCCGTGAGCGTGATCCTCGACGAGGTCGAGAAGATGGCCGCCGAGCTCGTGAACCCCGAGGAGCTGCAGAAGGCCAAGGACTACACCGTCGGCAGCTTCCGGCTCGGCCTGGAATCGACGATGGCGCTCGGTCAACGGTCAGGCGAATCGCTGCTCACCCTCGGAGAAATCGAGCCGATTGAAGACGTCGTCCGCAAGCACCGCGCCGTCACCGCCGAGGATGTGTTGAAGGTTGGACAGCGGCTGCTCGATCGCAAGAAAGCAACCGTCGCGCTGGTCGGCCAAGGGCCTGGCCGACCTG
>JANLRX010000157.1:0-5851 GCA_031362025.1 Chloroflexota bacterium | reverse complement strand
GGCAGGCCGGTGAGCGCGTCGTGGTAGGCGAGCCGGCGGATCGTCTCCTCGGCCAATCGCCGTTCGCTGGTGTCCCGGCCGATGCCCTGGATCAGGACGGGCTGCCCGTCGTCGTCGTAGAGGACACGCTCGCTGACCTCGATCGGAATGCGAGAGCCATCCTTGGCGAGGATCTCCACTTCGAATGGGCCTTGATCTTCGCCGGCTCGCGTGCGCCGGGCGTGATCGGCGGCGATGTCGTGGAACTCAGGCGCAACCACGTCCCAGACGGTGCGGCCGAGCAGTTCTTCGCGGGTGTACCCGGAGATCTCCTCCGACTTGCGGTTGATCGAGTGGAACTGCCCGCCGGCGTCGTAAGTGAAGATCATGTCGTTCGCGTACTCGAAGAGGTTGCGGTATCGCCCTTCGCTTTCCTCCAGCGCATGCTCTGCGCGCTTGCGCTCGCGGACGTCACGAGCGATGCCCTCAATGGCGATCGGGGCGCCGTTCTCGTTCGTAACGATGCGCGCGGCGATCTCCAGGGGGATTCGTTCGCCCGAATTGCTGTAGAGCTCGATCTCGAACGGGCTGGTATCGCCGTTGTAGACGCGACGGATCGCCTCCGCTGCATCCTGGTGCAACTCCGGGGGGAGGATGTCGCTCACGTTGAGCTGCATGAACTCGTCCCGGCTGTAGCCGAAGACCTCGAGGCAACGGTTGTTAGCGGAGACGAAGCGGCCGACGAGGCTGAACCCGAACATCACGTCACGAGCATTCTCGAAGATATCCCGGAAACGCTCCTCGCTGGCGACCAACGCCTCGTGCGCCTTCTTGCGCTCGGTGATGTCGTTAATGAAGCCTTCCAGCGCGACGACCGTGCCGTCATCGCCGTAGATGGCCTGGCCCTGTTCCCACATCCACTTCTCTTGGCCATCGCGGGTGATGATGCGGTACTCCAGGCGATAGTGGTCCTGCCTGTCGGTGGCAGCGCGGATCGTGGTGCGCACGGCCTCCACGTCGTCCGGGTGGATCACGTCGATGTATTTCTGCCCGAACTCGAGGTAGTCGCTCGCGCGATATCCGGTCATGTCTTCGACGCCGTCGCTGACGTACTCCATGCTCCAACCGTCGTCGTTGTGGTAGCGGTAAGCGAACCCGGGCAGGTTGCCGATCAGGGTCTCCAGCGCGCGGCGGCTTTCGTGCAGCGCGTCCTCGGCCTGGCGCCGGTCGGTGACGTCCGTGGCGACGCCGATGACGCCAATGATGCGTCCGCGGTCGTCGCGTTCGGGCGCCAACTGGTATTCGAAGACGACGCGCACCTCGTTCACCGTGATGGCGATCGACGAACTCACTTCCTCGCCGGCAAAGGCGCGCCGGAAGCCCTGGATGACCTGCGGGTAGTTGCCGTAGAGCTCCTCGAACGGCCGGCCGATGACGATATCTGGAGTCACGCCCAGCCGGTCCAGGCCGCGGCCCTGCATGAAACGCGTGATCCCAGAATTGTCCACGGCGAAGAGCACGACCCTCGCGCCGCTCATGACGCTACGAAGGCGAGTCTCTTTGAGGATCAGTTCTTCGCGTTGGCTGAGGTTGTCGAGCGCCATGCCGATAGCGTGGCCGAGCGACGAAAGGAGTTGCCGGTCACAGAGGTCGCGGTTGCGCTTGCGGCCGGCGAGGTAGACGACGCCGATGGAGCGCTTGAGTGCCACGATGGGCACGAAGACGATCGTGACGTCTTCGTCGGTGCCGGGGACGACCATTGGGTAGTTGTTGTCGAGCGCCATCTCCAGGACGGAGCGATGTGTCTTGATCCGGTCGCAGGCCGCATCGGGCGTCACGCCGTGACTGGCGAGGATGCTGTGGGTCCCGTCGCTTGCGATCATCGAAAGGAAGGCCACTTGCGGCTGCAGCAAGCCGTTCGTGATCTCCAGGGCACGCACTGCGGCCTCGGTGGAGTCCGCAGCGTCGGCGGCCCTGACCATGAGCAGGGATGGGTAGGAGGTGCGCTTTCGCAGCCGCAAGATCTGGCCGAACACGAGGTGGATGCTGAGGCCGGCGATAAGCCAGCCGACAGCCGCGAGGATGACCACCTGCGCCGGCGTGTAGTCGAAGAGGAAGTACAGGGGCAGGTCGAGCGTGATTACCGCGTAGACGCCAAGGTAGACGCGCTTCCGGAGGCTGTAGACGTCTTCGAGGACGTCGCCCACGGCATATGTGGGGGCCACCACGTCCGGGGTTTCGGGGTCAGAGGTTGATTGCATATCAGAGTACGGCCACCGTGTGTACATACCGGTGGCCAATACATCAGACGTGAAGGAAGCGCGGGCGTTACCCGGATTTTCGGGCTGGAAGGGCGCTATCGGACGTAATGGGGCCTACGAGACGCGTTATGGGGCGTGGTGCGCCTTAGTCGTCGTTCTTCAGGAAGACGTGCGTGTACAGGAGGCCGGCGATTCCGGCGCCTGCGAGCGGGCCGACGACGTAGATCCAGAAGTTGTCCCATTCGCCGGCGACGAGGGCCGGGCCGAACGACCGCGCGGGGTTCATCGAGGCACCGGTGAGCGGCACTCCCACTAAGTGGTCAATCAGGACCGCGAAGCCGATCGCGATTGGGGCGACGGCGCCGAGGCCTTTTGAGTTCACGGCTGCACCGAAGACGGTCGCTACGAGCACGAAGGTGAGGATGATCTCGACGATGAGGCCTGCACCTGTGCCGTCGACGAGGGCCTCGTTGATCGCGTGGGCGCCGAGTTGGCCCTCGACGTTGTCTTGAAAGACCAGTTGCAGGAGGAGGGCCCCGATGACGGCGCCGATGAGCTGCGCCGCGACGTAGACCAGGCCGGGTCCCAGTTTCAGGTTGCCGGTGATGACCATGGCGAATGTGACGGCGGGGTTTATGTGCCCGCCGGAGATCGACGCCGTGGCGGAGACGAGAACGGCGATGGCGAGACCGTGGGCCACGGCGATGGCGATCAGGGTGTCCGCGGAGGGATCGGCGGGGAAGGCGCCGAGGACGACGACGACGGTACCGGCGCCGATGAAGACGAAGAGCATGACGGCGATCAGCTCAGCGAGGGCAGCAGTTAGGGTCTTGCGGCCCAGGTCTTCGGCCCTGAGGCCCAGGGATTTAGCGTCAAGGCTCATCTCTGTCTCCAGTTCGCTAGTGCAGTTGCTGTCTTGGAAAACGAGCGCAGTTACGAAAAGGTTAAGGAGCGAAAACGATGTTGGTGAGTGTCATCAACCGGAGCGAGACGGAGAGCAGGGTGCTGAGGTTGCCCGGGTGCACTTCGCGGCGCTGTCGTCGCGCGGAGGCTACCCCTCCCCAGGTCCCTCGGTCGGGCACGGGGAGCGCGGTACAGGCGATTGGGACTCGGGATGACAATCGCTACGCCTTCTCGCTCATCGGTTTGCCGGTGCCGCCGCGGCGCACCTGGATGATCTCGGCCATGATTGCGACGGCGATCTCTTCCGGCGTTTCGGCGCCGATGTCGAGGCCGATCGGCGTTCGGACCTCAGCGACGGCGGCGGGGTCCGCGCCCTCCTCGACGAGGTGCTGGAGGACGGCCCGGGCGCGGCGACGGGAGCCGATCATGCCGACGTAGGCGGCGCCTCGGCCGACGGCGTTCTTCAGGCTGACTTCGTCATGACGGTGCCCGCGGGTGACGCAGACGACGTAGGTCGTCGCGTCGATGTTTCGTTCGCCCATGACGTCCTCGAAGCGGCCGCAGACGATCTCGTCGGCCTCTGGGAAGCGCTCCTGGTTGGCGTACTCCGGGCGGTCGTCCACCACGGTCACGCGGAACCCGCAGAGGTCACCGAGCACGGACAGCGCCTTGCCGACATGGCCGCCGCCCGCGATGAGCAGCCGGGCCGGGCGCTCGTGGGTTTCGATCATGACGTGGTAGGCGCCCTCGGCTTGCTGGCGGGGGATGCGCTCACCGGTTGCGGTGAAGTAGAGGGTGCTTACGCCGCGGCGTCTTCGGGCGTCGTCGGTCTCGCGCGCCACGGCTGCGTCGAGCGCCGGGACACCGAGGGTGCCGAGGGTGGTCTCGTCGCTTCGAACGAGGAGCTTCGAGGCGATCGCTGCGCCTTCCGGGCCTGCGATAAGGGTGGCGACGACGACGGGGGGGCCGCCTCCCTGGGCGCGGACGATTTCGGCGAGGATGGCGGCGGTGTCGGGGTTGGGAGGCATGTTAGGGGTGTTCGGAGGGCCGTTCCCCCGGCCCCGCCCCCTCTGACAGAGCTGAAGCTCTGTCCGTACGTTGGGCTCGGGGCTGGGGCCCCGAGCTACCAGAAACGAGGGTGAGGAATTCGAGGCGGTTGCCGCCGGGGTCGCGGGTGAAGTAGCGGGCGCGGCCTTCGATGGGGATGGCGTCTTCGATCTCGCATCCTGCGGAGACGAGCCGGTCGCGCAGGGCATCGAGGTCGTCGACGATGAGGGCGGGGTGCTGGCTGCCGGTGGCCTGGGCGCCGTCGGGGTTCACGAAGACGTGGAGCTCCTGGTCGCCGCCGACGCGGAACCACATGCCCTTGCGCCCGGCGTCGGAGAGGGACTGCGGGCGATCGAGCTCAGCCAGTCCGATGACGTTGGTGTAGAAGCGGCGCGCTTCGCCCTCACGCCCGGCGGGGACGTTGACCTGCACGTGCTGGAGGTAGACGACTGCCATTGCGGCCTCCTAGACGTTGAAGAGGACGTTGATCACATCGCCCTCCTGGACGATGTAGGCCTTGCCCTCCTGGCGGAGCGCGGCGTGCTTGCGGGCCTCGGCGTGGGTCTTGTGCTCGAGCAGCTTGTCCCAGGTGATGACCTCGGCCCGGATGAAGCCGCGCGCGATGTCGGAGTGGATCCGCCCAGCCGCGATCAGCGCCGTCGCGCCCTCGGGGACGGTCCAAGCGTGGGTGTCCTGCTCGCCGGCGGTGAAGAAGGTGACGAGGCCCAGTAGCTCGCGGGCCTGTTCGAGGACGCGGTGGGTTCCGCCTTCGGGGGCGCCCATCTCGCGGCGGAACTCGTCGGCTTCGTCGGCGGGCAGCTCGGCGAGCTCGGCCTCGAGCTTGGCGCAGACGGCGGTGGTGCGAGTGCCCCTCGCGTCGTGCTTGAGGCGGCCCTCGGTGGCGGTCTTTTCCTGTTCGGCGACGGCGTCCTCACCGATGTTCAAGACGATCAGCATCGGCTTCAGGGAGAGGAGTCCGTAGTTGGAGAGCGCCGCTTCGTCGGCGGGATCGGTGATGGCGGTGCGGAGCGGCGTATCGGCTTCGAGGTAGCCCTTCACCCGTTCGAGGAGCGCCTTCTCGCGCTCGGCCGACTCACGCTCCTGCATTTTGCCGGAGCGCATCGACGTCTCGATCTTGTCGAGGCGGCGCTCGACGATCGCGAGGTCGGAAAACATGAGCTCGGAGTCGAAGGCGGTGATGTCGCGGGCGGTGTCCACGCTGCCCGAGGCGTGGGGTTCGAAGGCCTGGACGACGAGGATCAGGGCCTCGGCCTTGCCAAGCGCTTCGGCCGCGGTGCCGGAGGGGCCTTTCGCGATCGAGAAGATGGGCGGGAGGTCGTGGAGGCGCATCTCGAGGGGGGTGATCTTCTTGGCCTTGACGAGGACGGCGAGCTGGTCGAGCCGGTCGTCGGGGATCTTTACGGCGCCGAGCAGTTCCTGGCCGGTGCCGGCGGCGGCGCTGCCGTGGCCGGCGGTGAGGGCGTGGAAGAGGGTTGTCTTACCGCTTTGGGGGAGACCGACGATTGCGAAGTCCATGAGGTCAGCGTACAGGGTCGCGGGCGAGGGGTGAAGGGTGGGGGGTGCAGGGCGAAAGGCTGAGGAACGCGGAAGAGTGAAGTGTGAATGGTGAAGCTTACTGGGAGCCGTAGCACTTGTGCAGG
>JANLRX010000315.1:0-4496 GCA_031362025.1 Chloroflexota bacterium | reverse complement strand
TTCGATTCCTCAGTCTTCGCTGGCGCTGGAGGCGGTCCTTCGCCCAGACGGGCGACCGTTGGTCGATACCTCCCTCCGCGGCGGGCAGGCAGGATGAGCGGGAGGGCAGATGCCGTTCGAGGTGGGATGGCATATCATCAGGCGTGCTGCCAACAGTAGAGAAGTGCCAAGGAGTGGACCCCCCATGAAGATCATCGTTGAGACGGGTGACATCACCCAGAGCGCCGCGAAGGCGATCATCGTGAACCTGTTCCAGGGCGTGACGAGCCCGGGCGGGGCGACCGGCGCGGTGGACAAGGCGCTGGACGGCGCGATCAGTGCGCTGATTGCGGACGGTGAGATCAAGGGGAAGCGCGGCGAAGTGAACGTCGTGCACACGCTAGGGAAGATTGCGTCGCCGCGGGTGTTGATCGGCGGGTTGGGCAAGCAAGAGGACTTCAATCTGAGCATCGTGCGGGACATCACCGGCACTACGATGCGGCGGGCGCGGGCGCTGGGCGCGAAGGACTTGGCGACGATCCTGCACGGCGCGGGCATCGCGGGGCTGGACGTCGAGCAGTGCGCACAGGCTGTCGCCGAGGGCGCGGAGATGGGTGCGTACCGGTTCCGCAAGTACAAGTACAACAACGGCTCCGCGGCGGACGAGACGCCGGAGATCGAGACGCTGACGATCGTGGAGAGCGATGCCGCGAAGGCCGATGCGATCCGGCGCGGAGTGGAGCGCGGGCAGATCATGGCCCAAGCGGCGAACTACACCCGCGACATGGCGAACGAGCCGGCGAACGCGCTGCCCCCGTCGGCGCTGGCAGACCGCGCGCGGGAACTGGCCGAAGACGCCGGTATCGAGTGCGAGATCCTGAACGAGACGCAGATCAAGGAGCTGGGGATGGGCGCGCTCCTGGGCGTCGGCATCGGTTCGGTTTCGCCGCCACGGTTCGTGATCCTGCGATACCGGGGCGACCCAGGTAGCGACAAGACGCTCGGCCTGCTGGGTAAGGGCATCACGTTCGACTCGGGCGGCATCTCGATCAAGCCAGCGGCGGGCATGGAGTCGATGAAGGGCGATATGTCGGGGGCAGCGGCGGTGATCTCGGCGACATGGGCGATCGCAAAGTTGAAGGCCAAGATAAACGTGACGTGCCTGGTGCCGACGGCGGAGAACATGCCGTCCGGGAGCGCGACGCGGCCCGGCGACGTGCTGAAGGCGATGAACGGTAAGACGATCGAGGTGATCAATACGGACGCCGAGGGGCGGCTGATCCTGGCGGACGCGATCTGTTACGCACGCAGGGAGAAGCTCTCGCCGATCGTGGACGTGGCGACGCTGACCGGTGCGATGCAGATTGCGCTCGGGCCGGGCGCGACGGGGTTCTTCGCGACGGACGATGATGTGGCGAAGGCGATCGAGCAGGCGGGCGAGACGTCCGGCGAGAAGATGTGGCGGTTCCCCCTGATCGATGACTACGCCGAGGGGCTAAAGAGCAACGTGGCGGACATCAAGAACACGGGTGCACGCGGCGGCGGAGCGATCAGCGCGGCGAAGTTCCTGCACTTCTTCTCGGAGGACTCGTCGTGGGCGCACATCGACATGGCGGGCACGGACGAGTCGGACAAGGAGAAGGGGATCTGGGTGAAGGGATCGACGGGGATCCCGACGCGAACGCTGATCAACTTCGTGCTCGGATGGGCGAACGGAGCGAAGTAGCGTCCGATCCCAGGGTGCAGCAAGTGTGCGCGAGCGAGCGTTGGCCCCACCACCAGATCCTTCGCGAAGATGCGCTATTCCCGCGAACAAGCGATATTCCGCTCAGGATGACAAGTGCCTGACGATCGGCTAGAATCCACCATTCGCTTTGTGCGCGAGGTGCAGGCGTTGCCGTATGTGTGGCCGTCGCCGCCGGATGCGGAGTCGGCACGGAAGCGAGGAGTGGGGTCGTGCGCCTCGAAGCATGCGCTGCTGGCGGTGGAGTTAGAGGCGATCGGGGTGCGTTCGCGACCGTTGTTTGTGGTGGGACCGCTCGTCCCGAAGTCGCTTGCGACGGATCCGGAGATTGCGCCGGGGTCGCACTTGAGCGAGGTCCATGAGTGTTTGACGGTGCTGACGCCGTGGGCGGGGCCGCTGCGCGTGGACGTGACGTGGGACCCGCTGCTAGTGAAGCGCGGGCTGCCGGGGACGCTGGACTGGGACGGGAAGACGGACATGCTGCTCGCCGTGGGTGAGGGCGGGCCTTGCTGGGCGGTGGACCGCGAGGGGCTGCGCGAGGCTAAGGAGGCGCTGCGGGCACGGCTCTATCGCAAGGGGCAGCGGCCGGTGCGGGACCAAGTGCTGGCGGCGATGGCGCAGCGGTTCGAGGCGTGGCGGGCGGAGGGGACGTAGAGGCACCACTTCGACAAGCTCAGTCGTGCGGGCGAGCTTCGCTCGCGGCCCTTCGACGGGCTCAGGATGAGGATTTGGGCGTTCTCGGCGTGGCGGATGAGATACACGGAGGGGCTGACCGAAGCCAGCCCCTCGAATTGCGAACGGGCTGGGGGTTAGTAGGACTCGCCGAGCGGGATGGTGCCGGCGGCCTGTGCGTCCTCGTCGCTGATGGTTTCCATCGATACGAGTTCCTCGCGGCCGCCTCCGTTGAGGCCGAGAGAGAGGACGAGGCCAACGCCGGGAGCGTAGTACTTGTGCTCGAGGGCCTCGGGATCGATGCCGCTGGTGTCGTATGTCTGGAGGAGGTTGTCGTAGCTGCCCGCGGTGACTTCCTGCGCCTCGTCTAGGCTCAGGACTTCGCCGTTGTCTTCGGCTTCGCCGGCGTAGTACTCCTGCCGATACTTCATCCCGACGACCGGATTCGCGGGCATGATGACGCCAGCGAGGGCACCGTCAACGCCGGCCTCCCAGGCGCCCTCGTTGGAGGCGAACACACCGTCCTCGAACTCGGCGGTGTCTTCGCCGAGGTACCAGATGTTGCCGTCGGCGTCCTGGGCAAACCAGTCGAAGGTGTCCTCGATGACGACGCCGTCTTCGGTGACGGTGTCGCGGACGACGCGGGCAGTGACGCCGTTGGCGATCTCGCGTGTTTCGCTGGTGATGGTGACGACGACCTGCAGTTCGGCGCCGTCGCCGTCGGTTTCGCTGTAGGTCCAGCGGGTGCCGGGCTCCATCGGCCAGTACTCGTTGTCGATCTCGGTCGTGAAGTCGGCCGGATCGATGGCAAACGGCTCGCCGCCGGGGGCGGGCAAATCGGACGTGGTGTCAGCGGAACCGGCGGGTGTTGCCGTCGCGCCGCTTGTGTCGTCGTCGCCACCGCAGGCGACAAGCAGGAGTGCGATGGGGATCGCTGCGAGTGTCAGGGTCCTGAGTTTCATGTTTTCCTCCTCGATGTGGTTGTTGTAACCAACGTACCGGCGGGGGATGAAGCGGCGGTGAAGCTCAGGCGGAGGGCAGATGAACGACGAAGGTTGTGCCACGATCGGGCTCGCTTGTGACATCAATCGAGCCGCCGTGGGTTTCGGCGATCCAGCGGCTGATCGAGAGGCCGAGGCCAGAGCCGCCCCCGTCGCGGCTGCGCGCCTTGTCGATGCGGTAAAAGCGGTCGAAGATGCGCGGTAGGTGCTCAGCGGCGATGCCGGGGCCGGTGTCGGAGACACGGATCTCGGCGGCACGTCCGTCGGCTGACCAGGTGACGTCGACGGCGCCACCGGATGGGGTGTACTTGATGGCGTTGTCGACGAGGTTGAGGACGAGCTGGAGGAGGAGGTCCTGGTCGCCGGCCAGCGTCACGTCGGGGCCGGACTGTAGGCGGAGGGTGAGGTTCTTCGCTTCGGCGGCGGGACGGAGCTGTTCGGCGGCGTCGGTGATGACGCGGCCAAGGTCGACGGGCTCGCGGGTGATGGGGATCTCGCCGGAGTCGGCGCGGGCGAGGTTGAGGAGGCTGGCGACGAGGCGGATCATGCGGTCGACCTCGGCGTTGACAGCGGTCAGCACTTCTTTGTAGCCCTCGATGTCGCGGTCACGCTGGAGGGCGACTTCGGCCTGGCCTTTGAGCGCGGTGAGGGGGGTGCGCAGCTCGTGCGAGGCGTCGGCAGTGAACTGGCGCTGGCGACGGAAGGACTCGTCGAGACGGGCGATCATCTCGTCGAAGGTCTGGGCGAGGCGGCCCACCTCGTCGTCGGGGAGGCGCAGGTCGAGGCGCTGGCTCAGGTCCTCGGCTGTGATCTTGCGGGCGACACGGGTCAGCCTGTCGATCGGGGAGAGGGCGCGACTGGCGAGGAAGATGCCGCCTCCGGTGGCCGCGATGAGGGCGAGCGGGTAGGCGAGCGCGAGGATGAGGAGGAAGGAGCGCAGGGTGTCGCGGGCGTCGTCGTCCGAGAGGCCGACTTCCATGACGCCGACGGTGCCCTGATCGGTGGTGAGCGGCTCGATGTCTACGTGAAGGTGCACGTCGCCTGCGTCCACGTCACGGTCCCTCGACTGTCCTTCGAGGGCGGATTGGATGGCATCGAGG
>JANLRX010000073.1:0-1799 GCA_031362025.1 Chloroflexota bacterium | reverse complement strand
GAAAGGGCCGCTCCAACGAGCGGCCCTTTCCATTTTCGGCTCGTGTTCGCCGCTAGGAGTCCCTCTCCTCCAGCAACTGGCGGATCTCCGCGATCGTCGCCTCGCGCCAGCTCGCCCACATCGGCCCCAGCTGGAACTCGTTGTAGCGACGGCGCATCTCCTGCGCATCCTTCTCACGGTCCAACCCTTCGAACAGCTTCTGGATCTCGCCGAGTTCCGCTTCTGCCTTCGCCGGCCGTTCGGTCCAGTGCGCAATGTACTCGTGGTCACGCGTATAGAACACCGCCGTCGGGATCGACTGGTGCTCGCCACCCTTCAAGAACTCCGCCATGATGTCGAGATTGTCGTCCCGCGGAAACGCCCGGAACTCCATCCCGGCCGCCTCCGCGATTCGCGCCAGCACCGGCAGGCCACGCACCACGTCCGGACACCAGTCCTCGCCCAGCACAAGCATCTTCGCCGGCCCTTTATCGCGAGCCGTCAACGCCTTCAGCGCGGCCGCATCATCGTCACCGATCGCCGTCTCGTCGTAGTTGTACTGGAACTTCTCCTTGTTCCGCTGGATGTGCTCCATCCACTCCGCAATCGTCTTTCCCTGCTCAAACCGCTCCGGCGTTACCACCGATTCCTTCTGCTGTGTCATCGTGAGACTCCTCTCGGCTGCCAGTATACGCGCGTCAGCCCGCCGCCTTCGCCTCTTCCCACAACGCGACTTTCTCCTCAAGCTCCGCGGCCCGCAAATCGATCTCCCGTTCGCGGGCCAGGCTCTCCGCCGCGCTGAAGCGTTTCACGTAGACGCGGTTCGTCATCCTCAGCGCATCCTCAGCATCGATACCGTAGTGGCGGATCACGTTGACCAGCGTGAAAAGCGCATCCCCAGCCTCTATCGCCCGCTCTTCGGGCGTCTTCGCCTTCTGTAGCTCGTCGAGTTCGGCCCGCAAGTTCACCCAGACCTGCTCCTCGGTCTCCCACTTGAACCCAAGGCCCGCCTTCGTCGCCCGCCGCAGCATAGCCTGCGTCCGCGCCAGCGCCGCCAACCCCGTCGGTATGCCAGACAGCGCCGATCGCTCGCCGCGCTCCTTGCTTTTGAGGTCATCCCACTGCTCGATCACCGCGTCCGGCGTCTCGGCCGTCGCGTCGGCGAACACGTGCGGGTGGCGTCGCACCAGCTTGCTCGCCAGCCCGTACACCACATCCGCCATTTTGAAGTCGCCACGCTCCTCCGCCAGCTGCACATGGATCAGTATCTGGAATAGCAGATCGCCCAGCTCCTCACAAACCAGCGCCGGGTCGCCAGCATGGAGCGCCTCCAGCGCCTCCGCCGCTTCCTCCGCCAGATACGGCCGCAGCGACTCGTGCGTCTGCACCCGGTCCCACGGGCAACCGTCCGGTCCCCGCAACGTCGCCACGACCTTACGCAGACCGTTAAACGTGCGGAGATCTTTGTCTGGCGGAACGGCTGGACTCATGCAGTCATGATATCGCAGCGCCCACTCGACACGTTACGGATCAATTTCAGCTCAAGAGGCTGTGCAGGAAACTCGTTGACACGAATCCGCGTTACTAACTACGATGGCGGCGATTGGAGCGCATGTTCGCACGGGCTGAGGCTGACCAGGGCCTCCTGCGAGTGATCCTCGTCGGAGTGTTCATCCTCATCGTGCCCGTCGCACTCGTCACCACCACGGTCCGCGTTGCCATCTCCGAGCAAGCGATCTACGACTACTCCGTCCGCCAGTACGGCGCCGAGCGCGTCTCCGGCATCCCAGAGTCGGAGCTCATCCGCGCCAACGACGAGA
>JANLRX010000046.1:0-3610 GCA_031362025.1 Chloroflexota bacterium | reverse complement strand
GCTCGTCCGCCGCTCCGCAGAGGTGAACAACTTCACATAACCGCAGAAGGCCGTTGAGTTCAGAAGCGACCGCCTGGTTGATGCTGTGCGCCCCGGAAGATGCGCCCGTCACGAACAGCACCTTCTCCTCGGCACCCAACCCCAAACGCTCGCGACCACCCGCGCGGTCCACCTGAAAGAACACCTCACGCACCGGGTATCCGGTGACGATGGTCTTGCCACTGGGGAGCCGCCGCAGCGTTTCGATCGCCGTCACCGCGATACGCTGGGCGAGACGGGCGATCGCTCGCACGGCCCAGCCGGGCGCCAGGTCCGGAAGGTACAGAGTCATCGGCAGGCTGTGGCTGCGGGCGGCGATCGCCACCGGGAAGCTGACGTAGCCGCCGGTCAGCAGGATCGCCTGCGGAGCGAAGTCGCCGAGGATGCCTCGCGCCTGCTGCACTCCGAGCGCGATCTTGCCGCCGTTCGCGGTCATCTGCCAGGGCATGCGGCCGCGGATCGGCGCCGTGCTGATCGCCTTGAAGTCGATCCCCGCGCGCTCCACGATAGCGCCCTCAGCGCCGCTCTCCGAGCCGACGTACAGCATCTCGAGCGGCTCGCTGGAGGGCAGCAGCTTGCGGAGCGCGTCCACCACCGAAAGGTTCGGGTACACGTGTCCACCGGTTCCGCCGCCGCTTAGCACCAACCTCACGCCTCTGCCTCGGACCTTTCGAACGTGGGGCCGCGCCGGTTCTCACGCGGGCGGAACGCTGGCTTCGGTGCATTGCGTTCCGCGTAGGGGACTTCGGCCGTGTAGCGGGAGACGCTGAGCAGGATGCCGATGCCGGCCATCAGCGAGATGAGGGCCGATCCGCCGTAGCTCAGGAACGGCAGCGGCACGCCGGTCAGCGGAATCGTGCGAGTGATCCCGGCGATGTTGATCAGCGTTTGGTACGCGATCCAGGAGACGATTCCGATGCCGAGCAGCATCGCGAAGTTGTCCCTGGCGCGCAGGGTGACCTTCAGACCTCGGAAGATGAAGAACCCGAACAAGCCGAGGATCACCATCAGCCCGACGAAGCCCAGCTCCTCGCCCAGGATCGCGAAGACGCCGTCGGTGTGGGAGCCGGGCACGTACAGGTGCTTCTGTCGGCTCTCCGACCAGCCGATGCCGAACGGGCCGCCGCTCCCCAGCGCGACGAGCAGCTGCAGGATCTGGAAGCCCACACCCTGCGGGTCCGACTCCGGCCGCAGGAAGCTTTCCAGCCGGTCGACCTGGTAGTCCCGCGTGGTCATCATGAAATAGCTCACGGAAGCGCCCGCGCCCAGCAGCATCATCAGGTGGGAGATCGGCGCGTTGGCGACGAAGAAGAGCGTGCACGCCACGAGGACGATAATCACGGTCGTGCCCATGTCTGGCTCGGCGATGATTAGCCCGGCGACAACGCTGAGCAGCAGCACGAAAGGCAAGAATCCGAGCGAGAAGTCCTTTATCTGGTCGCCCCGTGAGGCCAACCACGCCGCGATATACACGATCACCGCCAACTTTGCGAACTCGCTCGGTTGCACGGATGCGGGCCCGAACTCGATCCAGCGTTGCGCGCCGTTTCGTTCGACCCCCATCGGGCTGAGCACCAGCAGCAGCCCGGCAAGCGCGATCAAAAGCATCGGGACGCTCCACCGGCGCAGGTGGTTGTAGTCGATCCGCATGAAGAACACCATCGCCGCTAACCCGACGAGCGCGAAGATCGCCTGCCGCTCGATGAAGTAGTTGGCGTCGCCGAACTCGTGGTACGCCACGGCCACGCTCGACGTGTAGACGGCGAGAAGGCCCGTGATGAGGAGCATCGCCGTGGCCGAGAGCAGGAGGTAGTCCACCTGCCCGGGCTTCGGGCTGCCGGCGCGGCGGGAAGCTGCTGCGGCTACCTTGATGGCGGCACCTCCCCCGCAAGCTTGCGGACGAGCGCGCGGAAGTGCTCCCCGCGCCGCTCGAAGTTGTCGTACGCGTCGTAACTGTTGCAAGCCGGCGCCAGCAGGACGACATCGCTCGGCTGTGCCATCTCCCGCGCCGCCCGGACAGCCTCTTCGAGGCCCGGAACCCGAATGATTGGCACGTTCCGCTCGTTCTTCTCCGCAGCGAAAGCAGTTTCGATCTTTTCCGCCGCTTCGCCGAATAGAACGATGCCCCGGCAGCGGCCCAGCGATTCGTGGGCCAGCTCCTCCATCGGCAGGTTCTTGTCCCGCCCGCCGAGAAGGAGCACGATCGGCTCTTCAAACGACCGGATCCCGGCCAGCGTTCGCTCCGGTGTGGTTGCAATCGAGTCGTTGTAGTAGGTCGCGCCGTCGATCTCGCCCACCGGCTCCAGGCGGTGCGGCACCCCGCGGAACGACTCCACCGCGCAGGCGATCGCTTCCGGCGTCACGCCGCTTGCCAGCGCGACAGCCGCCGCGGCGATGGCGTTCTGGGCATTGTGGCGGCCGCGCAGACTGACCCAGTCCAGCGCGAACAACGGCCGTTCCAGCCCCTCGTAGCGCCCGATCGCCCAGCCGTCGCGCACGAAGACGCCTTCGCCCGGAATCGTGTCGCCCATGCTGAACCAGAGCAGGCGTCCCTTCACGTCGGACTCGAGGGCGCGCGCCTCGGGGTCGTCGTAGCCCAGCACCGCGATGTCGTCCGCCGTCTGGTGCAGGATCAGGTTCGCTTTCAAGCGCTTGTAGTCGTCCCACGAGAACTGGTCCAGGTGGTTCGGCGTGATGTTGAGCACCGCGGCCACGTGCGGGCTGTGCTCAGCGATCTGCAGCTGCGTGTGGCTGATCTCCAGCACCGACCACGTGTACGGCCGCAACTCCTCGACGTGATCCAGCAGCCCGATCCCGATGTTCCCGCCGACGAACACTGGCTGCTCGTCCATTCGCAGCATCTCCGCGATGAGCGCGGTCGTCGTCGTCTTGCCGCTGGAGCCCGTGATCCCAATCACCGGCCCGGGCGCGAGTTCGAGGAATAGTTGCACGGTCGAGTGGACTGGGACGCCGCGGTCTCGTGCGGCCTGCAGCGCTGGGAGGCCCAGCGGCACGCTCTGCGAGACGAACACGGCGTCGGCGTCGGTCACCGCGCTCGGGTCGTTGGAGCCGAGCGAGAGCTTCACGCCCAGCGGCTCGATGTCCGCGAGGCGCTCCGCCAGCTTCTCCGGTGACTTCGAGTCAGACACCGTGACAATCGCGCCGCGGCGGGCCAGGTAGCGGACGAAGTCCACGCCCTCGATGCCCAGGCCGACGACGGTCACGCGCTTGCCCGCAAAGTCCAGCCGTTCGAGCGACTTGAGGTCAATCACTAGTACGCCTCCAGAGCTAGCGCCACGCCGATGGTTGTCCCGAGGGCCTGCACAACCCAGAAGCGCTGCGTCACCTGCACCTCGCTCCATCCGATCTTCTCGAAGTGGTGGTGGACCGGCGCCATCTTGAACAGCCGCTTGCCGCCGGTCGCCTTGAAGTACGCGATCTGCAGCGCCACCGACGCCCCGTCCGCAACGTAGACGATCCCGATCAGCGGCAGAACGAGCCACTGGCCCGTCATGAACGCCACGATCGCCAGTCCGCCGCCGAGCGCCAGCGCCCCGGTGTCGCCCATGAA
>JANLRX010000311.1:0-5005 GCA_031362025.1 Chloroflexota bacterium | reverse complement strand
GCCCTCCAGCAGCGCCGCCATCCCGAACGGCGCGAGCAGGCACACCGATAGTGTCACGCCGAAGTTCCAGCGCAGCTCGTGGGTCTGCTTGAGGCCCGGCAGTTGCGCCAGCTCTTTCAGCGGCGGGATCCCGTAGATCTGCGAGACGGAAAAGACAAGCAGCGCGATCGTGAACCAGAAGATCCAGGTACCGCGCGTCCGCCAGAATCCCAGTAGCACAAGCGGCAGCGCCGTGATCCCGAAGTAGTCCACGATTCCGGCGTAGTCACCATCGCGGGCGAGGTAGACGCCGCCCGGCATTCCCGGCGTTCCCCAGTAGTCCGGGAAGAGGAACGTCCACGCGCTCTCCAGGCTAATGTGCTGCAGCCCGAGCACGCGGTCCTCCTGGTACTGGCTCGAAAGCGCGCTGGCCACCGACGGCACCAGCGCATACGCCGCGAGCAACAGCCCGATGACCACCGGCACGCTGTACGCCACGACTTGCCGCGCGACATCTACCCGATCGCGGTTCCAGACGGACGGCGCGAGACGCGCGACGCCGTAGAACGAGAGAACGACGCCGGTGGTCACCCAGCCGGGGATGTACCCCACGTATATCTGGAGCGCGAGGCAGATCGCCGGGATCAGGAGCCACCCAGGTTCTCGCCGCTCGCGGTGACGCTCGAAGCCGAAGATCATCAGCGGCACGAGGGCGAGGATGCCGGGGAGGATAGCGGCACCCAGCCAGACGATGAAATGGCCGTTAAGCATGAACAGCAGCCCGCCGTAGACCGCCGCGATCCGTGGCAGCTTCAGTTGCCAGAGCAGCAGATACATCGATACGCCCGCCAGCAACAGGATCGAGACGTGGAAGAACCCGTTGGCCACCGGGAACGGAAGGAGGTGATAGACCCAGGCCGGCGGGTAGTACGGAAAGCCGATGAAGTCGTTCGAGAACGTGTTGCGCGCGCCCGACAGGTAATCGTCCTGCCACCACGATGTGCCAGTATCCCCGTCGAAGACGGCGGAGCGGCGCGGGAAGTAGAGGAACGCGTCGTCGCCCTGGTTGGCGTTGCTCGGCCCGACGTACCCCTCCGGCGCTTCGTTGGACCACGGCGATACCGTGAACACCCAGTCGGCTGGCGAGAGGACGCGGTGCTCCACGGTCAGCCGCCAGAAGAAGATCGCGAGAAGCAGCGCCAGTACCGCGACGGCCGCGAGGTGCAAGAGTCCGGGGCGGGCGGCTTCGAGGCGGCCGGAAAGCGCTACGGGCGCGCCGTCAGTGGTCTCGCGGGCCGTCATTGGGACGGTTGCTTGATCGCCGGTGACAGCCGTTCGGACATCGTGCGAAGCATACTATGGCGGTTCGCGCCGAGACAGCCGCTACGGACAGGGCGCTCCACCCAGCGGCGCGCCGATCGGCAGCGAGTTCAGTATCCCGTCCGCGACAGAGCTGATGTTGCCCCACTGGTAGCCGCACCCGTTAAACGTGTCCGGCGAGACGATCTTCCGGCGCACCGTCGAATCCACCACGAACAGCTCCACGCTCGATCCCCTGAGGATCGCGCCTTGCGGGAAAGTTGCGGCGGGGCAAGGCGGCGTCGTCAGCGGCGCGCCAACCGGGATGCTCGCCAGGTCCGAGTCGGGCAGGTTCTGGATCG
Source organism: Chloroflexota bacterium (assembly GCA_031362025.1). Classification (GTDB taxonomy): domain Bacteria; phylum Chloroflexota; class Dehalococcoidia; order SM23-28-2; family RBG-16-64-32; genus DATKKM01. The sequence continues at coordinate 3,365 of JANLRX010000311.1, read as the reverse complement.
CGCCCCAGTTGTACCCGCAGGTGAGGAAGATATCGAGCGTGGTCACGTGACGCCGGATCCCATCCTGCATCACGTACGCCTCGGGCCCTGACCCTTTCACGAGCTGCCCGTTGGCGAAGACGTTCAGCAACGGGTCGCCCGTCGGCAGGTCGGCGAGGTACTCGTTGTGCACCGTGTCGATGTTCTCGGGCCGGTATCCCAGCCACCGCAGCGTCGGCGTGTTCGGCACCAAGCGCTTCAGTCCCGTCTGCGCGGCTAACACCGCCGTGCCGTCCGCCGTCAGCAGCGAACCGTCCGGTGGCGAGAACCGCGGACAAGACGACGCGTTCGTCATCGCGGTCCCCATCGGAATCGCGTTGATCGTCGCGTCCGGAAGCGTGAACACAGCCTCGAAGCTGTACCCGCAACCGTTCAACACCTCAAGGCTCGTGACGTGATGCTTGATCCCGGCGTCGATGACATACACGGACGCGCCCGTGCCCTTAACCAGGAACCCCGTCGTCAGCGTGTCCAGCAGCGCCTTGCCGCGCGGGATGCCGTTGAGCTGCGACTCCGTGATGCTGTTGACGTCGCCCCACTCGAGGCTGCGTGCCTGAAGCGTCGCGAGGTTCGGGAGGTGCCGCCGCAACCCGCCGCTCATCACGAAGATCGAAGTCCCGCTTCCTCGCACCATCGACCCGTCCGGCGGCACAAAGCTCGGACAGGGATCAAACGTCAGTTGCTCTCCGGTCGGGATGGAGCTGACGAGTGCATCGGACAGCAGCACGTAGTCGCCCCAACCGTAGCCGCAGCCGTTGAACGTCTCGGGGCTGGTGACGTGGCGTTTCTGGCCGCCGTCCATCACGTAGATCTCGGCGCCCGGGCCTTTGATCAGATTGCCGTCCGCCAGCACGTTCAGCAGCGGATCACCCGTCGGCACCGCGGCGAGGGATGTGTCGGCGATCGTCGTGATCGCGCCCCAGTTGAAGTGGTACGCCTCGAAAGTGTGACCGTTCGGGATGTGCCGCTTCAGCCCGCCGCTCATCATGTAGATCGAGGTCCCGGATCCACGGATCAGGCTCCCGTCCGGGTGCGCTGTGAAGGCGACCGTGATTTTGCCCGGGGAGCGGGCCGTGCTCAGCGATTCGATCGTGATCTCGGCGGTGTAGCGCCCGGAAGCGAGTCCCGTCGCGGACGCCTCGAACGTCACCGTCGAGCCCGTGTCTCCGATGTCCGTCCCCAGCGCCACGCCCTGCATCGCCGAGAGCTTGAGCCACGGCTGGTTGCTCGTCGCCCGCCACGACAGGATGCCCGTCCCGATGTTCGTGATCATGAACGAACCCTTGCCCGACGTCGGCGGCAGCGAATTCGTCTCAATCGTCCCCGGCGAAACGGTCAACACCGGTGTCCCGAGCACCTGAGTCCTCGTCACCGTCACCACGGTCGCGTCCTTGTTGCTCTCGGTCGGCGTCGGCATATCGAGCGGCGCGCACTGACCGCTGTACGAGCACGGGTTCCACTTGTCAGTGCTCAGCGGGCCGGCGAAGTCGGGGTTTGTCAGGTCTGGCAGCTTCATCGGCTGTGGTGGCCAGAGCTGCGTGCCGCCCTTCACCGGCGGACGCGCCGCGCAGCCCAGGACGATCTCCTGGTACGGGTACTGCGTGCGGTCGTGGCCGAAGCTGTCGCCAGCAGGCCCGCAGCTGTATGGCGCGCGTGTCTGGGAGTAGGACGGGTTCAGCGGGTGGTTCTGGAAGGCGAAACCGTTGTAGCCCCACAGCGCGTAGTACCAGTTCTCGATCACACTCGGGTCGCGCGTCCCAACGATCGGCCGGAACTCCGGCGACAGGTTCCACTTCTCGGCGAGGATCTTCGCCCCGCGAGCGATGTTGAACGCGGAGTGTCCGCCGATCATCGCCTGGTCCAGTGTCGGCACGCCGGAGATGTTCTGCATCCCGGTCGTGACCTGCATCAGCCCGTACCCGCAGTCGTGAGAGACGAGCGCGTCGCCCGCCGTGCCATAGGGGACGGTGTTCGCGGCCTGCGCCCAGCCGCTCTCCAGCCAGGAGATCGCCTTCAGCAGTACTGGCGGGACGTATGGATCGATCGTCTGCGCGGAGCCGGCGTCGCGGGCGCCTGTCTCGATCCGGGGGAGCGCGAACGAGGGGTATTCCGGAAATAGCTGGTTGAACCCGGCGAGTTCAAACTCGCGGGCGTAGGTAGTCTTATAGTTCCCGTCCTCGTACGCGCGGAACGGGAAGGGCCCGAACGGGCTACCAGTTGAGCCGCATGAATGAGATGCGGACACCGTATCGGAGTTCCCGGCCCAGGCGACCGCTCCCAGGAGCGATACGACCAGGGCGAGACTCGCGCACCATCGAATCAGACACCCACCTCCCACACTGTGATCACATAGTAGCAACGCGTTTGGCCGCGTCGGGTTGCGATTTGGCGTACTCGGGCGCGAGTTTGTTGATGCATTCCAACGTTGTTCCGGCCCAACGCAGGCCGATAGAATCCCTGTGAGCACCCATTTGAGCAAAGACGAACTGACAGTCCCCCTCGTCCGGCCCATCATCGGGCGCGCTGAGATCTCGGCCGTTTCGGCGGTCCTGCGTTCCGGCCAGATGGCCCAGGGCCAGGTCGTCGCCGAGTTCGAAGCGGAGTTCGCCACCCTCTGTGGAACCCGCGAGGCGATCGCCGTGAACTCCGGGACCGCGGCGCTCTTCGTCGCGCTCGCCGCGCACGGCATCGGCCCCGGCGACGAGGTCATCGTCCCGCCGTTCAGCTTCATCGCGACTGCGAACGCAGTCCTCATGGCCGGCGCCAAACCCGTCTTCGTCGACGTGCGAGCGAGCGACTTCAACATCGATCCCGCCCTGATCGCCGCGCGCATCACCCCGCGCACCCGGGCGATCATCCCGGTGCACCTCTACGGCCAGACCGCCGACATGACGCAGATCACGGCACTGGCGAAGCAGCACAAGCTCGCCGTCATCGAGGACGCGTGCCAGGCCGTCGGCGCGCAGTGGCAGGGGCAGATGGCCGGGAGCTTCGGGACGGGGTGCTTCTCCTTCTACCCCACGAAGAACATGACCACCTCCGAAGGCGGAATGATCACGACGAACGACCCGCAGATCGCCGAACGCTGCCGTCTCCTCCGCCAGCACGGAGCCGACTCGACGTATCACCACATCACGCTCGGCTACAACTACCGCATGACGGACATCGCCGCCGCGATCGGTCGAGCGCAACTCAAGCGCCTGCCGGGGTTCACCCGCAAGCGCCAAGCCAACGCCCGCTACTACGACCGGCACCTTCGCGGACTCACTACCCCGCCTGTCACATCTGGTGCCGTGCACGTCTACCACCAGTACACGGTGCGGGTG
>JANLRX010000012.1:0-4285 GCA_031362025.1 Chloroflexota bacterium | reverse complement strand
ACCGTGACGAAGGGCAGAGTCAAGTACGGGACAGACAGGTCCGGTATAGCATTTGAAACTCGGTGCCTCACGGTTCTCAGAAGTCTTGGTTTTCGAAGCGAAATCACCCAGGCGACCGCCGACGGTGGGATCGATATCATCGCGTTTTCTGACAATCCCCTTTTGGCGGGACGATGCGTGGTCCAGTGTAAAGACTGGTCGAACCCCGTAGGCGAACCTGTTGTCCGTGACCTCCTCGGAGTAGTGAGCGCAGAAGACGCCATTAAGGGAATCCTCATCACCTCCGGAACGTTTACTCCAGCCGCAGTCCGATTCGCGCAGGGAAAGAGAATCGAATTGATCGACGGCGAGGACCTACGACGCATAGAGTCATTGGCACCTGCTCCCTAGTGCTTCTGCTCCGGCCGGTACAGGTCATAGTTCGCCGTAATCCCCGCCGTGGCACCTTCGTGCGCCGCCGTGACGACCTGGTGCGCGTAGTCCTTCGTCACGTCACCCGCCGCGTAGACGAACGGCACGTTGGTGCGCTGCTCCGAATCGATCTCGATGTAGCCGGTGGGTGACAGCTTTAGCTTGAGCTGCTTCGCGAGGTCCATCCGCGGCGCGCATCCCTGCTGGTTGAACATGAAGTCCGTCTCGACGCGGCTGCCATCCTGCAGCATCACCGCGCGCATGATGCCGCCCTCGCCCTCCGCGCGGTCGATCGGTGACGTGTAGACCGGGATCCCGGCGGCCTTCAGCCGATCAAGGCCATCATCTGTGAAGCCGCATTCGCTCTCGGTGCAGTTCGTGACGAGCGCCAGCTTATCGGTGAAGTTCAGGAACTGCATCGTGCTGATCGCCGCGTTGTCGTTCTTGCCGACAACGACGACTCGCTTGCCGCGCACCTTCCACCCATCGCAGGTGATGCACCAGAACAACGTCTTGCCCCAGTAGTCCTCCGTGTTGCCGATATCCGGCAGGTTGTCCACCACACCCGTCGCCAGGATGACCGTGCGTCCCTCGAACGTTTGCTTACCGGCGCGAGCGATGAAAACGTCGCCCTCCTTGCGGATGCTGGTCACCTTGCCGCGGTGGTACTCCGCCCCGAAGCGCAGGGCCTGCCGCCGGCCCAGCTCGCGCAGCTTGCGGGCCGGGACCCCGCGCGGAAAGCCGAGGTAGTTCTCGTTTACCTCGTGAGACTGCCAGCGCCCGCGCATGTGATCGATCACCACGCACGAACGGTTGTACCGGGCCAGGTAAATCGCCGCGGAGAGTCCGGCCGGCCCGCCTCCGATGATGAGGCTGTCGTAAATCGTCATGTCCGCCATTGTGCTGAAAAGCCTCGGGTTCACGCCTTCAAGCCTTTGGATTTAACCACAGATACACACAGAGGGTCACAGAGAAGGGGTTGTTTGAGAGTCACAGAAGTGTTGAAGGGCAAGACTCAAAATCCATTCTGTGCCTATTCTGTGTCTGTGGTCAATTTCCGCACCTTGCACCTGCTAAACTAGCGGCACATTCGATAAGCACGAAAGAGGCGACGCCCTGACCACCACTGGCCAAGACAATCATCGCAGGCTGACGATACCGGTCGTACCGGTGCCGAAGCAGAAGCCGGAAGAGCGCGTAAAGAACTGGGACGAGTCGTACCTGGGGTACGAGCTTAACCAGGCGATGATCGAGTCCGAGCGCTGCATCCACTGCCCGACCGCCCCCTGCCAGGAGGCCTGCCCCACCGACAACGACATCCCGCGCGCGCTCCTCTTCCTCGAGAAGGGCGACGTTGACGGCGCCGCTGCGGTCTTCCGCGAGACAAGCAACCTGCCCGACATGTGTGGCCGCCTCTGCCCTCAGGAATCGCTCTGCGAGGGTAACTGCGTCGTCGGCTTCGCGATCCGGCCCGCACCGTTCGGCAAGCAGCCGCCGGTGTCGATCGGCCGCCTCGAAGCGTTCATCGCAGACCACCAGCGGCTCCACGGCGGCGTCCCCCTGCCGGTGATCTTGCCGGACACCGGGCTCAAGGTCGCGGTCATCGGATCTGGCCCCGCCGGAATCGCTGTTGCCGAAGAGCTCCGCAAGAACGGCCACGCGGTCACGGTGTTCGAGTCGTGGCCGGTGCCGGGCGGCGTTCTCCTCTACGGCATCCCGAACTTCAAGATGCAAAAGGAGATCCTCGAAGCGAAGCTCGACTTCCTCCGCGCAATGGGGATCGAGTTCATCTGCAACGTCCGCGTCGGCGACGACATTACGGTGGATCAGCTCTTCGCGGACGGCTACCACGCCGTCTTCCTCGGCACCGGCGCCCCCGTCGGCGGCCAGATGCGGATCGAGGGCGAGCAGCTTGGCAACACCTACCAGGCGACAGAGTTCCTCGTGCGCGGCAACCTTGAGCCGGAGCTGCTCCCCGAAGCCATGCGCAAGCCGCTGGACCTCGCGGGCAAGCGCGTGCTCGTCGTCGGCGGCGGAGACACCTCGATGGACTGCGTGCGTACAGCGATCCGCCTTCACGCCACCGAGGTGACGTGCATGTACCGCCGCACCGAGACCGAACAGAAGGGCCGGGAAGAAGAGCGCCGCCACGCCCGCGAAGAGGGCACGAACTTCATGTACCTCACCGTCCCCTACCGCTTCACCGGCGAGGACGGCGTCGTGAAGACCGCCGAGTGCCGGCGCATGGAACTCGGCGCGCCCGACGACTCCGGCCGCCGCCGCCCCGAGCCCGTCCCCGGCTCCGACTTCAAGCTCGATGTCGACGTCGTGGTGCTGGCGATCGGCTACGAACCAGACGACCTGCTCGAAAAGACGACGCCCGGCCTCCGCACGACCAACTGGAAGACCGTGCGCGTGGACGAGGACTTCCAGACGACCCGCCCGGGCGTCTTCGCCGGCGGCGACAACGTCAACGGGGCCGACCTCGTCGTCACCGCCATGGCCGACGGCCGCCGCGCCGCCACCGCGATCGACAACTACCTGCAGTCGCTTCGGTAGAGAAGTGGCAAAGCTCGAACTCCGGTGGTGGGACCCGCTTGGAAAGCGGGCTCAGCGTCTGCGGAACCGCCGATCGATTGGCTCAACCTACGAGTTCGTGTCGGGGGAGTGGCTCGACTTCGTCGTTGATGGCGTTTCCATGCATGACACTCTAAGCATTAGCGACAACCATAACGTCGGTGTCCTTGGCTGGATTCCGCCCGAGTCGGAGGACGCTCACGTGCGTCGACTCCTTCTGGACGAGCCATCCCACCTCGAGACTGGGAGGATCGAGTTATACGTCTGCCGAGTCTGCGCCGACATCGGCTGCGGCGCCGTGACATGTCTCGTGGAAGCACGCAACGATCGAATTGTATGGCGCGACTTCGGCAAGGAATTGAATTACCACCTCGACGACAAAGAGCCGCTAGTATACGAGCCCTACGAATCCATCGCGCCGATCGAATTCGACGGGGCTCAGTATCGAGAGGCTTTACTTGATCGCCCACCGCGGGAGTAACCCTCATGAATACGAGACTGCCAGCCCGTCGTACCTTCACCACAATGCTTCGTCGCCCAATCTCTGCCGGCGTTGTGAGCGCTATGTTGGTGCTTATCGCCGCATGTTCCTCCGGAGGGGGCAGCCCGTCCGTTACGGCGACTCTTCAAGCGACTCCGCGTCCGACTATCGACGTACGCCAGCAAATCATCGATGAACTTCCCGCCTACGCTGGCATGTTCGCGGATGAGAGCACCGAAATCCTGTACATCTACTCCCACAATCCCGACATTGACGTGGACCACGCCCGCGAAGTGTTGAGGGCGAACGGTGTCGGCCAGGTGGCGTGGGAGTGGGAGCGCGCGGTCATCCTGCCAGCGAACAGCACCGCGCTATTCGCGGCGTGGTGGTCCGACCTCATCGCGGTCGCCGACAGGGTCGCCGAGGTCACAATGGTGGACGACGATGAGGTGAACGACAAAATTCGTGATCGGCGTCGTGTCTGAAGAGGGCATTTCACAGGCTCGTCAGGCCATATACAACGCCCAGTTCCCCATGAGCGAGATCGTGTTTAAGGTCGTTGGGCGGATAGAGGTCGACAGCGGCGCCTGATCCCTCAAACCTAAGCCTCACCGTTCCTCCGCCGACCCTTCACTGTTCCTTAACCCGCGTTATGTCGCGCTCGCGATAGGATCGTTCGTGATGTCAAACACAGCACGCGCACACCACACCGACCTCGTCCTCGAGCTCGCCAGCGGCAACCAGCGGCTGATGGACGCGCTGGCCCAGAGGCCCCACCTGCTCAACCCCTACCCGAACATCGTGACGCGGCTCGCC
>JANLRX010000002.1:0-2105 GCA_031362025.1 Chloroflexota bacterium | reverse complement strand
CCGCGTCGGTCGCGGCGTCGGCGAATCCGTTGGTACCGGCGTCTCCGTCTCGTCCAGCGCCGTCGGTTCCGGCGTGAACTCCTCGTACGCCGGCGGCTCCTCCGGCAGTTCCACGTACGGCGAGGCCTGCGTGATCGTCTTCGCCGAGAACGTCAGGAAGATCCCGTCCTCCGGCAAGAAGTCCGTCGGCGAGATCACCACCGTCCACTCGCCCGCCGTCGGGTAAGCCAGCGTGAACCGCACCCAACCGTCGTGCTCCTCGTACTTCACTCCGTCAAACGGCAGCCTGATCACCCCGCCGTTCGGGCTCCGGATCTCCGCCCGCATCGGCACGCCTTCCGCGTCCACCAGCGCCGCCGCCCGCCGCTCGCGCCACCGCACCTCGAAGATTGCCTCGTCCTGCTCCGCCGCCACGTTGAACGGCAGCGAAAGCTTCTCGCCGTTCTTCAGAGGGTAGGCGCTGCACTGGCCCGTCGGGTCACCGCTCAGCAGCGTCCGGATGCGCGAGAACTCGCAATACAGGTTCGTGACGTCCGCCAGGTACCGGTACTCGCCGCCCGTCGCTTCCGCCACTCGCTTCAGCAGGAACTCATCGTCCCCGCCGACGCCGAACGTAAACACCGGGATCCCGTTCTCACTGAAGCACTCCGTCGCCCCGCTGAACGACCCCTTGTTGTGCTTGCCATCGGTAATCAAGATCGCCGCTTTCACAGGCGCTTCGCCCTTCGCGAGCAGCTCGGCGCACCCCGTCACCATCCCCAGCCGCACGTTCGTCCGCCCGCCCTGGTCGGGCACATCCACCGCATCCACCAGGCCCTGGTCGATCACCTCGTTCTTCACCGCGGGCGTCAGCTCCTGCAGCACCTTCGCCGTGCTGTTGAACTCGATCACCGAAACCCGGTCATCCGGCCTCGTCGCCTGCAGCAGCGCCAGCGCCGTCTCCACGCGTTCCCGGCCACCCGTCATGCTCGCCGACGTATCCATGATGATCGCCAGATCCGCACCCGTCGTGGGCACACTCGTCCCTTGCAACGGTGAGTTGGAGACGATCTTCGTGCCCATTTCGCATCTCGTCTCGTCCGTCCGGTGCAGGCAACCGTCGCTGCCGACGCGCCACCCGCCCAGGTCCAGGCCCACCGCGCTCTGCCTAACCCCGTTCATCAGTGTGTAGAAATGCAGGTGCGGCGCTTCCGAATAGCACCCTTCGACACCCCAGCCGTCAGGGCAACAGCCGGGCACACCCAGCCTGTCGCCAGCGTTCACCAGGTCGCCCAGCTTCACAAGCTTGGACTGCACGTGGTAATACGCCGTCGAGAACCCTCCCCCATGGTCGATCTCTATGACGTTCGGCCGCATGCTTGCGACCGTCCCAGTCGCCGCCGCGACAACGTAGAAAGAGGATTGGAACGATTCGCATGGCTTGCCAGAGGCGTCCGGAGGCTGCAAGTCCAGCGCCTCCCCAAAGTCCCCGTGCGGTCCTTGAGTAAGCGTCCACTGCGAGCCGCCCTCCCAAGGCAGCCAGAGATTGATAGGCTGCTCCGCCCGGGCATCGCCGGCACTGAGCATTGCGAGAGAGGCAACCACCACAGCAAGCGCCAGGGTGGCCGGTGCAAATAACTTCATAAATACGGGCTGCGCGGTTGGGACGCGCGGGCGGGGCACTGAGGCAAAAGGATAGGCAGCCCGGCCACCGTAGTCAAGGCGACTGATTATGCGGCTAATCTATTCCTACGCAACTTATCCACACATTGCCAACATTTCCCAAGCCTACCGGCGTCCTATCCCGTTGTCATCTCGACCGCAGCGAAGCGGAGTGGAGAGATCTGGCCTCCCGAAGCGCATTCCGGCCTCGCAGCAGGAATTGACCCAGCGAGGTGCCAGATTCCTCCGCTTCGTCTGCAGACTCCGGTCGGAATGACAGGCAGCGCCAGCTCACCCATCCCCTTCACCCTTCTCTATTCACTATTCACTCTTAACGTCTACACTACGCACATGCTAAAAGACCGTTCCTGCGGACAACTGCGCGCCTCCGACGACGGCCAGACCATCACCCTCGCCGGCTGGGTCCATCGCCGACGCGACCACGGCGGCCTCATCTTCATCGA
>JANLRX010000425.1:0-2071 GCA_031362025.1 Chloroflexota bacterium | reverse complement strand
GCCGGCGTCGTCTTCAGCTTCACGGCGAGCAGCGGGATCGCCTCCTGGGGGACGTATCCCCATTCGTGCTGGATGCGGTGGAGGCCGCGCAGCATATCGGCGTCGTCCGGCTTAAGGTCCGCGATCATCTCCGCCACGCGAGTCAGTATCTCGGTGCTCCCGGCCAGCGGGGGGACCGCGCTCAAGCGTGAGTTATGGCTGGCGTTTGCGAACAATCAGCCGAATTCCTTTCGGTGTTTGCACGATTGTGCGAAGCGTCACTAATCATACGGCAGCCCTCGCGGTGGGTCGAGCCAACCACGCCGAGGACGCAAAGGAACGGCGGGGAAGCCTTCCCGGCCTTCCCCGCCGTTGTAGGAGAGCGAGCTATTTAGGCGGGCTGCCTGCCCTGTGCTGTCTCCTTCGTTGACGCGGTCTGGCGGCTCCGTTCGTGCTCGTCCGCCACAACTGTGGCCCAGTAGGTGACCGGCGAGATGATGAACACGTTCATCAGCCCCAGCACCCCGAGGAATAACCCAAGGCCCACCACCAGGTCCGCGACCTTGAAGCCCATCGTTGCCACACCGAGACTCGTCCGCAGGTTCGCGGAAGTCAGCGCCGTGGTGCGCAGCGGGTTGGGAACGGGGTTACCGTTCGCGTCCTTCGCCGCCAGCTTCGCGTCGCTGGTCCAGCCGGCGACCGGCTGGTCATTCCGGTTCTTCGCGGCCAGCGATTCGTCTGTGGTCATGATGATCGGGCTACCGCTCTCGTCCAATGCGGCCAGCGACTCGTCTGTGGTAGTGTCTCCCGCTTCGGTCAGGAACGTACCCCTGGGCAGGGCGAACGTGCCGGTGGGCAGGGCAAACCGCCCCAGTTGCGCGTAAAGATACCCGCCGGTGTCGGCGAGGGTGTGTTCGAGGATCGCGGCGGACTGGGCGTCTGCCTTGGCCGCCGAGTCGATCGTCTCACCTTCGAAGGGTGCACCTGCCGAGACCGTGATATCCTCCTGGACAACCGAGTCGCGGACGTCGTTGCGGGCGTTGCGGCCCTCGACCATCATGTATCCGCCGCCCACGATAAACGCGACGCCAAGCACGATCGGGGCAACCCACACCCAGTGGCGGAGCAGCTTTGCCGTCTTGCTGAAATTACTCATGACTCCCTCTCCTTCCGGGCTTTTGCGCCCGTTTGTGTTGCTTCTGATACCAAGGTAGGCGCAGGAGGAGAGCGAGGGCAGGCCCATGTGGCCGTGTAAAGGGGAGCCACATGGCACCTAAAACATTGGCCATATGGTTAAGGTCCAGTAAAGACGGCGCTCGGGGAGTTAGCCGAAGAGCGCTTCCACGAACTCGCGCGGCTCGAACGGCGCCAGGTCCTGAGGCCGCTCGCCGGTGCCCACGAACCGCACCGGAACCTTCAGCTGATCGCAGACCGAGAAGACGACGCCGCCCTTGGCCGTGCCGTCGAGCTTGGATAGCAGCACCGCCGTCACGCCCACGGCCTCCGTGAAGTACTTCGCCTGCTGCATGGCGTTCTGTCCGGTCGTCGCGTCGAGGAGCAGCAGCACCTCGTGCGGGCCGTCCGGCACCGTGCGCTGGATGATCCGGTTCACCTTCATCAGCTCTTCCATCAGGTTCGCCTTCGTGTGCAGCCGCCCCGCCGTATCGATGATCAGCACGTCGGCGCCCCTCTTCTCCGCTGCCACCATCGCGTCGAAGACGACAGCGCCCGGGTCCGCGCCCTGCTGGTGGGCCACCACCTCCACGCCGGCGCGCTCACCCCAGTGCTTAAGCTGCTCGATCGCCGCCGCCCGGAACGTGTCCGCCGCCGCTAGCACCACTTTCAGGCCGCGCTGCTTGTACGCGTGTGCCAGCTTTCCGATGCTCGTCGTCTTGCCCGTGCCGTTCACGCCCACGACGAGGATCACGGCCGGCTTCGGGAGCGTCGGGTGTTCCGCATCCGGCCAGAGCTTGCCCCGCCCGGTGTCAACGCCCAGCACCTTCACCATCTCTTCCTTGAGCGCGGTGAGGGCGGCTTCAGGATCCCGGATCTTCTCGTCCTTCACCCGCCCCGTCTCCCAGCCGATCAGCGC
>JANLRX010000419.1:0-2257 GCA_031362025.1 Chloroflexota bacterium | reverse complement strand
GCTCTGTTATGGAATAGCGGCGGCGCGGTGCTGAGACGTGTCAAAGTACGTAAAGTTGCCATTTCTCTATATCAGATGCGTGTCATATAGAGATGCCTATGAGGTTACGAGCGCTTTAAATGCTTGACTGATACACGATGGCCGTTCCATATTAGGGGATAATCATCACAATTGGGCATTCATCGTCAAACGAATACCCCTGCGGAGACAAGTGGAGGGAACTCATGACCAGATACGTACCGAAGACTATGGGCGCGATTGCGCTTGTGGTCGTCATCGCCGCACTCGCCATGATAATGGGCCGAGATGCGTCGGGTCAGGGCACGTACTTCGCGCCCTGCGGCAAGGTTACAATCGTCAACCCTGCGGCCGGCGCGGCCAGCGACATTCAGACCCAGTTCGGCGTGGGCATCGGCAGCGACTGCGTAGTGCAGCCTGGCGTCGATGACTACGACCAGTACAACTTCGGTGGCATCGTCGCGTTCACACCGCCGGACTGGGGCGTTCCCGCCGACGATGCGATCACGAACGGGACTGCAATCGGTGGTCTCCAGGCCCTTTCGACGCTGGGCCTGCTGAACAACCCCTGCACCACCAACCTGAACGTGAACTTCTCGTTCTACGAAGGTTCGGCGGACCCGAACGGCGCTCAGATCAGTCCTCTCCCGGCCGGCACGGCCGACAGGATGAAGCCGCTGCGCGAGGACGCGAACGGCGATAGCATTCCGGATGGCGCCACGGCATGGCCGAGCTACCTGACGGAGCTGTTCGACGAAGCCGACCTGTCGAAGGTCCACGCCCGCTACCTTGGCGTGGCCACGATCGTCCAGGCCAGCAACCTTACCGTCATCCTGAACTTCATCGTGTTTGAGCCGGGCGCCAAGATTTCCAATGACCCGCTGCTCACGCTTGACCCGCGGCTGGGCTACCCGTCGGTAACGGTCCTTCAGGACCCGACGGCTGCGGCCTCTTCCAAGGACTTCATCAACGACTTCTGCTCGCCGCTGCTGACGAACACGACCCTGCTGAGTAACGTTCGCACCAACCCGGCGGCCTCCGGCACGTACAACTTCGTTACGGCAGTCCGGTCACAGCGCGACGCGGACGGCGACGGGTTCGAGAACGGTCTCGACACGTGCCCCTACCTGCAGAACGTCGGAAACCCGCGCCTGAACCCTGACATCGGTGATAACGACCACGATGGGATCGACGCGGCGTGTGACCCTGACCTCACCCAGGGCCAGGGCCAGTCCTGTGCCGGCCTGGCGAACACAGACCAGGACGGCGACTGCTGGATGAACCGCAACGATAACTGCCCGCTCCTCGCCAACCTCCTTCAAGAAGACGAGGACTCAGACGCTATCGGCGACGTTTGCGACCAGCACGTTGGAAACGCCGACGCTGAAGGTGTTCCCGAACGGCTGTGCTTCGTGGCACCGGTGACCATCGGTTCCGGTGGAGCTTCAGCGATCGACCCGCTCACGCTGCTCCCCTGCAACCCGGCTGGCACTCTGCCGACTGTTGCCCCCGTTGGCGGCGGGTCACCGACACCGACGCTGCCCCCGGGCGCATCGCCGCGCCCGACGGCGGTACCCGGTGGCTCAACAGGCGTAGGCACGGGCCCCCCATCTGGTATCGGAAGCCTTTCGCCGGTTGGCACGGACGCCCCGTTGTGGGCCGTCATGCTGACCGCGCTCGGTGTAGTCGGAATTGTTACGGGCACAAGCCTTGTCGCCGCCCGCGCACGGAAGCAGCGCTAAAGCGTGTCATCACCATTGGGAAAGAAGGAGACCGGGAAGTTGAGATTTAAACCCCTGTTCAGCGGGGGGTTGGTGGTGGCGGTGCTGGCAGCAGTGCTGTTCGTAGCCGCGCGCGATGTCGAAGCGACGTTTGCGCCCAGCCTCGTAGTGGAGATCACCGATCCCACGGCGGAGACTCCGTCTGACTTCGTTAGCCAGTTCAACCTGCCGGAGAACGACGTGAACTTCGCGGCGGTGGTCGCGTTCATTCCGCCGGAGTGGGGCGTTGTGCCCGGCGACCAGATGCCGATCGGTACTCCGGTCGGTTCGCTTGCCGCAGACTCGACGCTCGGTCTGTTCGGCGGCAACTGCAACCAGAAGCTGCCCGTGTTCTTTGAGTTCGTCAACGCGAGCCTGGACCCAGAAGACACTGTCTCGTTTCAGGACACCGACAAGACAGACGATGACACAACGGCTGACTACGCGAAGGACGTTGACAACAACGGCCTGATTGAGCC
>JANLRX010000338.1:0-3680 GCA_031362025.1 Chloroflexota bacterium | reverse complement strand
CCCCGTCCTATGCCGCCCCGGAGGTGACGCTGGGTTGGCCGGCGGCACTCGCCGTGATGAACGAGGGACTGCAGTTCCTGGACCCCGGAGATCATCCCGATCCGGACGTAACCGGCCCGGAGGCCGTCGCCATTGCCATAGAAGCTGGCATGACAGTTCGCAACGTCGAATTCGGCAGGCTGCTCGACGCGAACGCGGATCCACCCGTGGACGCCCTGGCCTGGGCGATGGAGTTGGACGACGGCGTCGCGTTTGTAGACGCGACGACTGGCGAAATCCTGTACCGGTTCGAATAGGCTATCTGACGCCCGAGCGCTGCTTCTCCGAAATCTCCGCAAGCTTCCCCTCGATCGCTACGAGCAGCAGATCGAAGCCCCACTTGCGGGATGCGGAGACCGGGATGCCGTAGTGCGCCCAGGCCGGCAGCGGGGTGTGGCCGAGTTCGGACTCGGTGCGGGCCATGCGGTCCATCTTGTTCAGGACCATCAGCCGCGGGCGGTCGTCGAGGCCGAGTTCGCGCAGGGTGTCCTCGACCGTCAGGGCCTGCTCCTCGGCGTCGGGGTGCGTTATGTCGACGACGTGCAGCATCAGCGTCGCCTCTTCCAGCTCTTCGAGCGTCGCGCGGAACGCTGCGACGAGCTGTGTCGGCAACTTCTGGATGAAGCCCACGGTGTCGGTTAGCAGCGCTGGGCCGCCGGAGGGGAGCCGGATGCGGCGGGTGACGGGGTCGAGCGTGGCGAAGAGTTGGTCCTGGATCAGCACGTCGGCACCGGAAAGCGCTCGCATCAGCGTGCTCTTCCCCGCGTTCGTGTAGCCGACGAGCGATACGACGGGGATCCCCTGCTTCGCCCGCTGTTGGCGGTGGAGCGCGCGCTGCTTTCGCACGTCTTCGATCTGCTTCTTGATCAGCGAGATGCGGTTGCGGATCAGCCGGCGGTCCGTCTCGATCTGCGTTTCGCCCGGCCCTCTCGTGCCGATGCCGCCGCCGAGCCGCTCGAGGTGGGACCACTGGCCGCGCAACCGGGGGAGGATGTACTCGTGCTGGGCCAACTCCACCTGGAGGCGGCCCTCCTTGGTGCGGGCGTGCTGCGCGAAGATATCGAGGATCAGCGCTGTGCGGTCCAGCACCTTCACGTCGAGCTGCTTTTCCAGGTTGCGCTGCTGGGACGGCGTTAGTTCGTCGTCGAACACCACGGTCGTGTAGTCGAGTTCGGGCAGCGAGTCGATGATCTCCTGCACCTTGCCCTTGCCGATGTACGTGGCCGGGTTGTAGGCGGGGATCTTCTGCGTCGTCGAGCCCACGACGTCGGCGCCTGCGGTCGTGGCGAGCAGGCCCAGCTCCTCAAGCGAGGAGTCGGCGTCCCAACGGCGACCGTTCTGCCCGTCCTTCTGTTTGAGATCAGCAGCGACGAGGTAGCAGCGCTCGCGGGGCTTCGTGGTTTCGTACAGCGTTCGTTTGGCGATGGTGATCCTCCGGCTGTGAGTATATCGCTCGGTCTACCTCCAAGCGTCGCGCGCTTGTAACCTCAGCGCATGGACGAACCAGAGGCTGCTTCGCCGGAGCCCGCGACCAGCCGCCGTAAGGATACGTTTGCCTCGCTCTCGATCCCGCAGTACAGATATCTGCTCGCGGGTACGTCGCTGAGCCAGATCGCGAGCTGGATGGAAGAGGTGGCGCGCGGCTGGCTCGTCGTCCACGAGCTGCACGGATCGGCGCTGCAGGTCGGGCTGCTGGGGTTCATCCGGGGGTTCAGCCAGCTTCTCGTGTCGCCCTTTGCCGGCGCCCTCGTCGATCGGTTGGACCGGCGGCGCGTTGCCACGGTCACGCAGATCGTCCCTGCGATCGACGCGCTGATCATCGCGATCCTCGTTGCGACAGGGAATGTCGCCCTGTGGCAGCTCTATCCGCTTGTCGCTATCGGCGGCATTTCCGGTGCGGTTAACGTGCCGACGCGGCAGGTCCTTGTGTATGACGTCGTGGGCGGAGAGAACATAGCCAATGCGATCGCGCTGAACTCGGTGGTGGCGAACGTTTCGCGTGTCATCGCGCCCGCTGTTGGGGGTATCGTCATCGGTTCGGTCGGGATCGCGGCGTCGTACTACGCGCAAACGGTGTTCTTCGTGCTCGCTACGGGAGCGACGTTCCTGCTGAAGCCAACGACGCATGCCGAACCCGTCCGGACGCCTGTCTGGCAGAGTATTCGGGAGGGGCTGAGCTACGTCCGGGGCGACCCGACAATGGCCCGGCTTGTGCTGCTGAACGTCATCCCGAACCTGCTCATCTACCCATACGTGGCGATGATCCCGATCTTCGCGGAAGATGTGCTGCACGTGGGGTCGGAGGGGTACGGAGTGCTGCTGACGGGCGTCGGCATCGGTTCGATTCCGGGCGGGCTGATCGTGGCCGGGATGAGCCGCTCGGAGCGCAAGGGGATCACGATGGGGTTCGCCGCGTGCCTCTATATGTCGATGGTGGTGCTGTTCGCGCTTTCGACGGTCTTTGCGTTATCGCTGGCGATTCTTGTCGTGGCCGGAGTGGGCTGGTCGATGATGGTTACGCTCAACCAGACGCTGCTGCAGATCAACGTCGCCGACGCCTTCCGGGGCCGCGTGCTCTCGCTGTACACGATGGCGAGCGGCTTCACGCCGTTCGGGAGCCTGGCCCTCGGCGCGAGCGCGGATGAGTTTGGGGTGCGGAGTGCGGTCGCGGTGTTCGCGTTTACCGCGCTCTTGCTGGCGGCGACGCTGGGGATTGGCTCAGCGCAGGTGCGGCGGCTTTAGGCGTCCAACAGCACGGCGACGCCCGGCAATTCCTTGCCTTCGAGGAACTCCAGCGAGGCGCCGCCGCCGGTGCTGACGTGCGAGAACTTGTCGTGCAGGCCGATCGAGTCGACCACTGCGGCCGTCTCGCCGCCGCCGATGATCGTCGTCGCGTCCTTCAGGTTGGCAAGAACGCCGGCGATGCGGTGCGAGCCGTGGGAGAACGGTGGGAACTCAGCGACACCCATCGGGCCGTTCCAGATCACGGTGCGGCAGTTCTGGAGAGCGTGCGCGAAGACGTCCACGGTCGTCTCCCCGATGTCCATGATCCGCCAGCCCTTGGGTACGCCCTTGACCGACACGCGCCGCGCGGCGGAGTCAGCAGCAAAACGCTCGGCGGCGATGACATCGGTGGGGAGGAGCAGCTTCACGCCGCGTTCTTCGGCGTGCTGCATGATCTCGTTCGCCTTCTCGACGTACTCGTCCTCGATGAGGGACTCCTGGACATCGAAACCCTCGGCCTTGAGGAAGGTGTTCGCCATGCCTCCGCCGATGAGGAGCTTGTCCACCTTCGCGAGCAGACTGTCCAGAACCGCGATCTTGCTGCTCACCTTCGCCCCGCCGATGATCGCGGCGTAAGGGCGCTCGGGATCCATCATCGCCCGGCCCAGGTATTCGATCTCGTTCTCCATCAAGAAACCGGCCACCGCCGGGAGCAAGTGGGCGACACCCTCCGTCGAAGCGTGCGCTCGGTGCGCCGTCCCGAAGGCGTCGTTCACGTATACGTCCGCCAGCGCCGCTAGCGCCTTCGCGAAGTCGGAGTCGTTCGCCTCTTCCTCCGGATGGAAGCGCACGTTTTCGAGCATCAGCACTTCGCCGGTGTGGAGCGCTGCGGCCGCGCGCTCCACTTCTGGCCCGAT
>JANLRX010000280.1:0-5788 GCA_031362025.1 Chloroflexota bacterium | reverse complement strand
CTCGAGGCTGCCGCGCCCGAAAGCCTTGTAGCGCTTGCGCAGGGCCATTACGCGCTTCATCCACCAGAGGAGGGAGTGCGGGTTGTTCTGCTGCGCTTCGACGTTGACGGTCTCGTAGTGGTATTCGGGGTCCAGCGTTACGGGCAGGTACAGGCGCTGGGGGTTGGCGCGGGAGAAACCGGCGTTGCGGTCGCCGTTCCACTGCATGGGGGTGCGGACGCCGTTGCGGTCGCCGAGATAGATGTTGTCGCCCATGCCGATCTCGTCGCCGTAGTAGATGATCGGCGCGCCGGGCATCGAAAAGAGCAGCGCGTTCATTAGCTCGATGCGGCGGCGGTTGTTGCTGAGCAGCGGCGCGAGGCGGCGGCGGATGCCAAGGTTGATGCGGGCCTGCGTGTCCTGCGCGTAGACGCGGTACATGTAGTCGCGGTCTTCGTCGGTGACCATCTCCAGCGTCAGTTCGTCGTGGTTGCGCAGGAAAACGGCCCACTGGCAGTTGTCGGGGATGGCTGGGGTCTGGGACATGATGTCGATGATCGGGAAGCGGTCCTCCATGTGGACCGACATGAAGAGGCGCGGCATGAGCGGGAAGTGGAAGTTCATCTGGCATTCGTCGCCGTCGCCGAAGTAGGCGGCCGCGTCCTCTGGCCACTGGTTGGCCTCGGCGAGCAGCATGCGGTCCTGGAACTTGCCGTCGATGTGGCTGCGGAGGTTCTTCAGGAAGTCGTGGGTTTCGGGAAGGTTCTCGGAGCTGGTGCCTTCGCGCTCGTAGAGGTAGGGGACGGCGTCAAGGCGGAGGCCGTCGACGCCCATCTGCATCCAGAAATCCACCACCTGGTAGAGCGACTTGTGCACCTCTTCGTTATCGAAGTTGAGGTCGGGCTGGTGGGAGTAGAACCGGTGCCAGTAGTACGAATGGGCGACCGGGTCCCAGGCCCAGTTCGAGGTCTCGAAGTCTTTGAAGATGATGCGCGCGCTGAGGTACTTGTCGGGCTTCTCGCTCCAGACGTAGAAGTCGCGCCAGGGGCTGCCCTCTGGCGAGCGGCGGGCGCGCTGGAACCAGGCGTGCTCGTCGGAGGTGTGGTTGAGGACAAGCTCTGTGATCACGCGGAGGCCGCGGCGCTTGGCCTCCCGGAGGAAGGTCTGGAAGTCGCGGATCGTGCCGTAGGAGGGGTGGACGTCGGTGTAGTCGGCGGTGTCGTAGCCGTCGTCCCGCAGCGGTGAGGGGTAGAAGGGGAGCAGCCAGACGGCCGTGACGCCAAGGTCCTGCAGGTAATCAAGCTTGCGGGTGAGCCCCGCGAAGTCGCCGATGCCGTCGCCGTCGCTGTCGAGGAAGGCGCGGACATGGAGCTGGTAGATGATCGCGTCCTTGTACCAGAGGCTGTCGTCTTCCAGTGTCTTGGCGACGGGCTTCGGTTCGGGCTGTGGCTTCGGGAGCTGTTCAGTGGCCATCAGGCGAACTCCCAGCCGCTGGCGCTGGCCCGGCGGCGGAGGCGGAAGATGTGCGCCGGCATGACCTGTGGATCCAGCTTCACGAAGTTGCGGGCGCCCTGCCAGGTGTAACGAGCATCGCTCAGCAGGTCGTGGACCTGGTACGGCTCGTCGCCGGTGATCCCCCAGTCCGCGATCGGCAGGGTGACCAGGCCGGACTGCGCATAGTTCGGGTCGAGGTTGACGATGGTGATGACGACGTTGCGCGCGTCGTCGGTCTCTTTGCTGTAGGCGATGAGCTGGTCGTTCTCGACAGTGTGGAAGCGGAGGCCAGTGTTCCGTTGCAGCGCCGGGTTCTCCTTGCGGGCGCGGTTGACCAGCGAGATCAGCTCGCGCAGGCTGTCCGACCGTTCGATGTCCCAGTGGCGGACCTGGTACT
Source organism: Chloroflexota bacterium (assembly GCA_031362025.1). Taxonomy (GTDB): domain Bacteria; phylum Chloroflexota; class Dehalococcoidia; order SM23-28-2; family RBG-16-64-32; genus DATKKM01. The sequence continues at coordinate 3,918 of JANLRX010000280.1, read as the reverse complement.
TCTCGGCGTTCAGGTACTCCTCGCTGCCGGGCTCGCGCGGGATAGCTTCCATCAACTCGTAGGCCGGGCCGTAGATGCCGTAGTTGGCGGAGAGCGTCGCGGCCAGCACGAGACGGGAGACGAAGACTGGACGGCCGCCGCGCTGCACCTGCTCGGTGAGGATGTCAGGAGTGTTGGGCCAGGCGTTCGGCCGGAAGAAGTCCGACACCGGCGGGCGGCTGATTTCGGCGAAGTACTCGGTGATGTCCCACTTCTGGTAGCGCCAGGCGAAGTAGGTGTAAGACTGCGTGAAGCCGAGCTTCGCCAGGTGGTACATGATCTTCGGGCGCGTGAAGGCTTCGGCGAGCAGGATCACGCCGGGGTCAGCTTCGCGCAGGCCGGCGATGCACCACTCCCAGAAGCGGAAAGGCTTCGTGTGCGGGTTGTCGACGCGGAAGACTCGTACGCCCTGGTCCATCCAGTAGAGGAAGACACCGCGCAGCTCTTCCCAGAGGGCCTGCCGGTCGGAGGTTTCGAAGTTGATGGGGAAGATGTCCTCGTACTTCTTCGGCGGGTTCTCGGCGTACTGGACTGAGCCGTCGGGACGAGTCTTGAACCAATCCGGGTGCTCTTTGACCCACGGGTGGTCCGGCGAGACCTGGAAGGCGATGTCCATCGCGATCTCGATGTCACGGTTGCGCGCCTTCTTGACGAGACGTTTGAAGTCTTCGAGCGTGCCGAGGTCCGCGTTGATCGATTTGTGGCCGCCCTTTGCCGAACCGATCGCCCACGGGGAGCCCGGGTCGGTGGGAGAGGCCTCGGTGCGGTTGTTCGGGCCTTTGCGGTGCGTCAGGCCGATCGGGTGGATCGGCGGCAGGTACAGCACGTCGAAGCCCATCTGTGCGACGTAGTCGAGCCTACGCTCGGCGTCGCGGAAGGTGCCGTGGCGGCCCGGCTCGCTGGAGGCGGAGCGGGGGAACATCTCGTACCAGGTGCTGTAGACCGCGCCGGGCGTGTCCACCTGGACGTGCGGCGCGCGGTGGTAGCGGGTGGCGGCCGTCTTGTCGGCGAGGTCGCGCATCCGCAGGGCCAGTTGGTCTTCGAGCGCGACTTCGACGCGACGGGCGACGGCGGTGCGGCCCGATAGCTTGGCGGAGGTGTTGCGTAGGGCCTCGGCGTCCTTGGAGGGGGCGCGGGCGGCCGCTTCTTCGATCAGACGCGCGCCGATGAGCAGGTCAACGGCTACGTCCTGGCCCGCTTCGGCCTTCTTCGCGAGGCCGTTGCGCCAGCGGGCGAAGGGGTCGATCCAGGCTTCGATCGTGAATACGTACGGCGACAGGTGTGAGCTGGGGAAGGCAGCGCGCCAGCGGTCGTTCCCGAGGTCGGTCATCGGGACGGTGGTCCAGCTGGTTTCGTCGGCGCGGCGGTAGAGGAGATCGGCGGCGATCTCTTCGTGACTGTCGACGAAGATGTCGGCTTCGACGATGACCGTATCGCCGATCGCGGACTTCGCGGGGAAGCGGCCTTCGTCCACCTCGGGTCGCACACCTTCGATGACGACGCGCCGGAGCAGGTCTTGCTCGTCCAACGCCGGGTCGGTGGCGGCAGCGGCGGCGTCTACGGGCGTTTGCGCGCCGTTGGGGGAGCGCTCGGCCGCTCTCGATGCTCTGGCGGCAGGTGCGCCCTTCTTCGATCTGGGTGTTTGCTGCACGTCTTTCATCATAAGCGTCACGGGCACTGGTTCTGTCACCGCAGTATTACAAGCAGCTAAATTGCGGGCTTGCGAGATACGGCTTAACCAGTGCTCAACAAACAGGACGGGCGAGGGGCTGCATCCGTAACCGGCGGAAGCGCCCTACTGCTCCGGACAGGTCCAGCTTGCCGTCAGAGTCAGGTCGTCCACGTCGCCGGCGGTGATTGGCGGCAGGGTGGCCGAGACGGTGCCGCTGTTGTCCACTTCGATGGTGAGTGCGCCCTCGGTGGCTTCACCGGCGGTTACCAGCCATTCGTTCGGGTCGTCGCCGGAGGTGGCTACGTCGACGCTTGGGGCTTCGTCAGCGGGCTCGGTCAGGTCGAATGTTCCGGCGCCCTGGCTGAGGATGGTGATGACGGCAGAGTCGCCGTCGACCAGGCCCTGCAGGATCACGGCGTACCGGCCGCCGGTCAGGATGCACTGGGGGTTGAGCTTGCTGGTGATCTCGCCGGTCAGGTGGCCGCTGAACTCGGCGGTCCATTCGGCGAGCGGCGTGGCGCTGGCGTCGTCGCTCGCCGACGGGCTACCGGTGGTGTCTTCGCTGTCCTGCGTGGCGGCAGTGGGAGAGGCTGTGTCGTCGTCGTCGCCGCCGCACGCGGCAAAGGCCAGCAGAGCGACCAGGGCGAGGAAGAGGGCGAACGAGCGAGCCATCGGGGCGGATTCTAGCGCTGCGGGGCGTTGTTGGACAAGCACGCTAGGCGCCGTCTTCGGGAGCGAAGCCGCGGCGCATGGTGTTTTCGGTGACGGTGCGCGGGTCCATGAACTGGCGCACGTAGTCGGGGCCGCCGGCCTTTTCGCCGATGCCGGACATGCGCATGCCGCCGAAGGGCTGGCGGGCGGCGACGGCTCCGGTGACCTTGCGGTTGATGTACAGGTTGCCGACACGAAAACAGCGACGGGCGTGCTCGATGTTGCGGGGGTTGCGGGAGAAGAGGCCGCCGGTAAGGGCGAACGGTGAGTCCTCGGCGATGTCGAGCGCTTCGGCGAAAGTCTTCGCGCGGAAGACGGCGAGCACGGGGCCGAACACTTCTTCGTGGGCGAGTGGCGAGTTGAGCGGGACATCTGTGAAGACGGTGGGGCGGACGTAGTGGCCGGCGTCGTCGGGGGCTGTTCCCTGGACCAGGATCTGGGCGTAGGACTGCGCGCCGTCGATGTAAGACTGGACCTTGGCGCGGGCGTCGGCGCTGATGACGGGCGGGACGAAAGTCTGCGGCAGGTGCGGGTGACCGACGACGAGGCTTTCAACGGCGTGCTTGAGACGGTCGATGGCGGCGTCGTAAGCCGAGCCGACGATGATCAGTCGGCTGCAGGCGCTGCACTTCTGGCCGGCGTATCCGAAGGCGGAGGTGACGGCGCCTGAGATGGCCTGGTCGAGGTCGGCGTCGTCGTCGATGATGATGGCGTTTTTGCCACCCATCTCAGCGATGACGCGCTTGACGTTGGCCTGGCCCTCGCGCGCTTTCGATGCGGCTTCGATCATGCCGAGGCCGACGACGCTCGAACCGGTGAAGGCGATGATGTCGACGCCGGGGTGTTCGACAAGCGCCTGGCCGACCTCGCGGCCGGGGCCCGGGAGGTACTGCACGACGTCGGGTGGAACGCCGGCTTCGCGGAGGATGCGGACGAGTTCGTGGGCGATGACCGGCGACTGGGCAGCGGGCTTGAGGATCGCGGCGTTGCCGCCGGCAAGGGTGCCGACGGCCATCCCGCAGATGATGGCGAGCGGGAAGTTCCAGGGCGCGATGATGGCTGCGACGCCGCGACCTTCGTAGAAGTATTCGTTGCGCTCGCCGAGAACGTGGCCCATGAAGCGAGGCGTCTCAAGCGCTTCAGCTTGCGCCGGGTAGTAGCGCATGTAGTCCACCGCCTCGCTGACATCGCCGTCGGCTTCGTGCCAGGGCTTGCCGCTTTCGTAGACCATGAGCGCGGCGAGATCGAAGCGCCGGGACTCCATGAGGTCAGCGGCGTGGCGGAGGATTTCGCCGCGGCGATGGGCCGGAGTGTTGCGCCAGCCGGGGAAAGCTTCGCGGGCCAAGCGCACCGCGGTGTCTGCGTCCATTGCGGTTGCCTGGGCGACGAGACCGACGATGGTTTCCGGGTCGGCAGGGTAGGCAACGGCGGCGTACTCGCGGTCCTGCACTTCGCGGTCGCCGATGAGAAGTGGGTAGCGTGAACCGAAGCGCTTG
>JANLRX010000293.1:0-2639 GCA_031362025.1 Chloroflexota bacterium | reverse complement strand
CGTCGGCGACGAGGTCGGCGGCAATGGTAACTCCGATGGCAACCCGGCCAACGGCCAAGCCCACTCGGCTGCCGGTCGTGGCGGCCAGAACCAGGCCTTCCTGGCGAACTGCGGAGTCGGCTCGCAAGCCCCGTAGACTGCCCGGCAATTCGGGAAGAGGGGGCTCGCACGAGCTCCCTCTTCTCTTTTCGGTCCCACCGCTCGCCAAACCCTCACGCACACGTTAGAATGCGTCCCGACAAGTAACTCCACGCGAAGGGGACACACCATGGACTTCCGAGACACACCGGCCGAGGCCATCTTCCGCACCGAGGTGCGCGAGTTCGTCACCCGCGAGCACTCCTCCAACGGCGGCGAGCAGGCGACCAGCGCCTACCAGGCCGCGTCCCAGGGTGGCGCCGCGGCGATGGACGCGTACAAGGAGTGGATGAGGAAGCTCGCCACGAAGGGGTGGGTCGCGCCTGCCTGGCCGCAGGAGTACGGCGGCGCGGGCATGACGATCATGGAGCAGTTCATCTTCAACGAGGAGCTGGCGATGGCCCGCGCGCCCCGTCCAGGCGGGATCGGGGTGACGATGGCGGGCCCGACGATCATCGTCTACGGCACCGATGAGCAGAAGCAGACGCACCTCTCCGGCATGCTGTCGGGCGAGGCCGTCTGGTGCCAGGGGTTCTCGGAGCCAGAGTCGGGCTCGGACCTCGCGTCGCTGAAGACGCGGGCCGTCCGCGATGGCGACGACTACGTGGTCAACGGCCAGAAGATCTGGACGACGGGCGCGCAGTACGCGGACCGGATGATCCTCATGGCCCGCACCGACATCGAGGCCCCGAAGCACAAGGGCATCTCGTACTTCCTCCTCGACATGAAGGCGCCCGGCGTCTCCGTGCGGCCGCTCGTGAACATGGCCGGCACGCCCGGCTTCAACGAGGTGTTCTTCGACAACGTCCGCATCCCCCGCAAGGACCTGCTCGGCGAGGAAAACCGCGGCTGGTACGTCGGCACCACCACCCTCGACTTCGAGCGCTCATCGATCGGGACGTCGATCGCGCAGGGGCAGCAGGTGGAGGACCTCGTGCAGTGGATCCAGGGCGAGGGGCTGGCGCTGCACCCGACGGTCCGCCTCGAGCTGGCGGAGCGCCTCATCGAGTCCCGGGCCGCGCGCCTGATGTCGTACAACGTGATCTCGATGCAGAACCGCGGCCTCGTCCCGAACCACGAGGCGTCGGCGGTGAAGATCTACGCGGCGGAGCTGAACCAGCGCATCCAGGACACCGCCATCCGCATCATGGGCCTCCCCGGCCAGCTCATGCGCGGCGACCGCGGCGAGGCGGGGAGCGCGGCGAACCGCTACGCGCCGCTGAAGGGCAAGTACGCGCGGACGTACCTGCAGGCGGTGGCCTCGACGATCGCCGGCGGGACATCGGAGATCAACCGCAACATCATCGCGACGCGCGGCCTGGGGTTGCCGCGGGACTAGGTTCAGACTCCTGATGCTGCGCGAAGCGATTCAATAAACTCTTCGATACTGCGGCGTTCTAGATCGGTCGGTGGTTCATCGGTCGACTCGAACCCGCTGATCTCATGCCAATCGTGATCGATCTCGCCGATATGCTCGGCAAAATGCAGATCTGGGACGCTTACCGCGGCTGCCACGAAGAACGCCGATCGATCGCTAGCCTCTTGGCCACCGTCGTGACGACGTCCACAGCCACGTCAGTAGGGTTCGAAAACACGACTTGGCCCCAATTCTTGAAGTTGCCGGCGTCCCTGTACAAGTAGTCGAATCTGATGTTCACGCCTGTCCTACCCTAAAAAGATGGCTTGCCTATGGTATTCGAGCAGTTCTCTATCTGGTTGGAATCGCTCTGGCATGGCAATGGATCGACCGTCGTACGCAGAGAGCGCTGTCTGAAAGAAGCCGTCTGCGAGGCTCGAATGCTTCGTCGATACGCGAACGGTCATATCGTCCGCGATGGTGATAATTCCCGCATCGAATGATCGGTCGTGCAATGCCGAGAGACATAGACCATTTCGAGGATTGAGCCGATTTGCAGGATCAACGCTCCACGGCTTGATGTGACTGGCAACAAGCAATGCCGGGACGGCCAGCCCCGTGATGCAACACTGATAGTTGTAAGCGGAAAGTACGGACCTTCTAAAGGAATACTGTCCAACACGAACCATTATTTGGGCTGGTCGATTGCCTCCGGAGTAGTCCGCCAAACTATTGGCATCAGCTTCATCCAGGGGATCTTCTACCAGATCAGCAACACCAAGCTCGCCTGCGGCCCGCTCTGCGGCGTCAGCAAATCGTTCCCAATCCACTTGCATCTCTTCCCACAGAACCTTATCGGCAGCCGACACATTCTGCAGGCCCTTGCGGCCGGACGCAGTGATTGCCGGGTCCAAGCTCGCGAAATTGGTCAGCTTCATCGACAGGGCTGATGGTGTTCTGCCGATCAGTCCCGCAGCCTTGATGATGTCCGGGTTGCCAGAATGCATTTTCCCGAAAGGGATCTGGCAGTATAGATTGAGCGCGACTAGCGATTGCTCTCGCGTCCAACCAGTTGATGGAGGCATTCAGGCGCCTTAATCGCTGCGAGGCAACCCGAGGCCACGCGTCGCCACGATGTTCTTTT
>JANLRX010000274.1:0-3557 GCA_031362025.1 Chloroflexota bacterium | reverse complement strand
GCAGGCTCTCGCGAGGAGCGGGCAATACCCAGAGGCCGCTTGGATGACGCACCAAGTATTCGGTAACGTTAGTGCGGTCAATCTTATCAATATCGCGAATGAAATCGATAATGCTACGGTCAGGCCTCATGTCCAGCATCGCCGCGACATCCCCGAAGCTGTTGTCTCCATCCACCAGGACCGCCGACTGACCAAGGTTACCTGCCAGTGCGAGTCCCAGGTTGGTGGAGATCGTTGTCTTTCCTACCCCGCCCTTGGCGCCGAAAACGGCGATCACGAGACCTTTTGGGCCAATGCCTTTGGACTGACCGGATAGCCGCAAGCGTTTTCGTTCTTCAGACTCGAGTACCGACCGGATCGAATCAATGACGCGCTCGACCTCCGCGGGGATCTGGAGAAAGTCACGCGCACCAGCCAGCATCGCCTGGCGTACAACATCCACTTGCTCGTCACGGGCGTACGCGATGATGGGAGTCTCCGGTAGTACATCGAGCAAGGCCTCTATCGTCTGCAGCGACCGTTCGGGCGGGTTGCTTATCCCGCAGATGATGACGTCCGGCTTCATTTCACTGGCTAGTGAGACTGCCTCTGTGCCAAGCCCGGCTTCGCCTGCAAACCCCAGCTGAGCAGCGCGAACGAGCTGCCGCACCTCAAAGCGGGCCTGCGGGTCTTGGTCAACGACGAGTACTTCAGGAACCCTCGCCATCAGTAGTTCTCCCTGTTCAGCTTCGGCATTGGCTATTGGCCGATCAGTGTCGAGACGTCGAAGCGGGCACCTTCGCCCACAGTATCGTCACCAACTCCGCGTAGCGATAGGAACACGCGCGACGCCTCTTGCTGTACCGCGGCCAGCGTCACGGCCTGTTGCGTGTCAACGGCCAATGTGACTGTGGATGCCCTCGGGTCAGTGTCCGGATCATCGGGCAACTGGCCGCTGGTGAGGGTTTGCCCCGAAGCTTCGGTTCCATCTTCCAGCGCGGGCAAAGGCTTCTGGGCATCCTGCGCAATAGCCAGGATTTCTATGTTCTGCAGTATTGTGACTGAGGTCGTCGGGCGCTGTTCGGCCGGAACCGTCAGGATTTCCAGGATGCTTGTCTCCGAGTCGAACACCGCTATGATATCCACCCGGTCGCCGGGAAGCAGAAGGCCGCCGACCGCAGTTGCCTCCTCGACTGACAGCGCCATCGCCCGCATGCCCCTCGGGATTACGTATGAGAGACCGTCCTCACCCGCCTGTACGCCGAAGCTCGCACGGACTAACTGCTGTCCCTGCGAAATTGGAAAGCGTGCCGTCTGGCCGATCGCAAGATCGCTTTGGGTGATAGCGCTATTCACGAGCAGGTTGGTCGGCACGTCAACGACTTTGACCATCTCCGCCGTGATTTCCGTACCTACAGAGATATCCTGGTTGGCCACGACCACCGCCGCGACGTCACCACCGGGCGCCGAGGCCGTGGTGTCATCATCGTTGCCGTTGTTCACGGCAACGAAGACGATGACTGCGGCCACGAGCCCTGCTATCAACGCGAGAAGCAGAAGCGCCCTGTTCGATCCGGCGAGTCTCAATTGTTCTATCCTGGCCATTGCTACCCCTCCTTGGTTATTCCACCAGTGAAATGCCGAATAGTGTCGTTTGATCCGTTGGTTTACCGATGTCGGCGTTAGATACGATCAAGTTGACGAAGCGCCCCCAGACTACGCAGTGACCGGGTGAACCACAGCTTGAGGGACCAGGCCCCGGTGTCGGAGACGGCGCCGGCGAAGGTGAGGCAGTTGGAGCCCCGGGTGTCGCTGTAGGCGTCGCTGAAGGCGTGGGTGACGGTGTTGGCGAAGGCGTTGGTGTGGGCGGGCAGGTTGGATTATTCCCGTGCCCTATTCCCCCCGGTCCGCAGTGACCCCTCTGGGGCGCTTGGTAACCGGCCATGACATACATTTCCGAAGCGGGAACTAGGTGCTGATTCCCGGGCGAATCGCAGTCTGGGTCGAGGTCTGATTCATCGACTACCGTGTCGTTTTCACTCGCACAACCTGCGAGGTAAAAGCCGGCAAACGCCAGAATCGGGTAACCGGCACTCGATTGCCCATTCGGAGGGTCCTCCTCCAGGATTACGATTGTCACCAGCCTCGGACTGATCTGATCGCCTGCAGTTGCTGTGTCGCAGTCCCGAGCCTCATAGATGCTGGTGAACGGATTCCCGGTGTCGCGGAATACTATGACTGTCTCGAAGAACTCATCCTCGCCGTCACCGTCAGTGTCGCAGTCGCCGTCCTTGGCCAGCCGGGCGGCCGTCCCATCCAATACCTTCTGCGGGTTGCCATTCTGCACTGAGACGCAGTCATACCACGGGCCGCCGCCACAGGACGACGAGGGGTTGTCATTGATTAAGCAGAGGCCAGGCGCCCCGAACTCGATCATGTCTTCGATGTCGCCGGCCCCACCGCTGTCGCTGCAAAAGCCACCAGGGGCTTCCAGATCCAGCATGCCGCGGCCCGACCCTCCGCCCTGAGCACCCAGTTCGATCGGGCACATCGATGTGAATATGGGGTTCTCGTTCGTGTCAAAACAGGGACCTGGGTTGTCGGCTAGCTGGAATGGCACCAGGTTTCCCGGCGCCTCGGCCGCGCCGACACACGCCTTTGCGTGAGCGCCAATGTCTGGGTCTGTAACCCCAAAAATGTCAAGGAAAAGGGCACGCGAATCGTGCCGGACGTCCACTGTTACGGCGTCGTTAACGCCGCGGTTAAAGCAGCTGTCGTCCACCTCGATCGGTTGTGCGAGGCTTGCGTTAAGTTGCTCGTCGTTGGCGGCGAGATTATCCGTCGCCGCCTGGATTGCATCCCCGGCGCTGGCTCCGGGATCGATCAGCTGAAAGGCTCCGGCGAGCGCTGCGAAGTCGGCATCCGTTTGTGAGCCGCGCCGCTCGCTAAGCCACAGGGTCAGGTCCACAACAATTGCCCCCACAATGAGGGTCACCGTCATAACGAGAAGCGCTAGGATGATCACCTGCCCGCGTTCGCGCGTGTCCTGCTTCCGCGTCACGGCCACCTCGCTAACAACCCGTGGCGCCGGTTACGGTGCCTTCAAGTCTCGCTTCGCCGTGCGGGTTCAGAACAATTGAGAAGTCGTCCGGGTCTATCCCGAGCGGTCGCAACAGCTGTCCGCTGACCGAAGCGAAAGAGTAAACGTAGTTTGCGCTGACCCGAATGCTATCACCGGCGTTTCCCGGATAGCTGTTGGCATCGGGCCCGTCGACGAAGCAGATGTCCACCTCCGTGGCATCGAGGACATCCTGCGATTGGTTGATCACTACCGTCTCTATCTCCGACTCCGGCAGCCCGACAGCACCCTGACGGGCACCTTCGCGGACGGCGTGCTGAATCACGACTCGCCGATCGATGGCGATCCCGAAATCTAAGAGCACAAAGAGGAACATCATGAGGAACGGGAAAAGGAGAGCAAACTCAATGAGAGCTTGCCCGCGTTCGCTTCTCAGTCCGACCCGATTAGGTTTGATCATTTGTCAGAAGTGATGGAGTGGCGGCGACATCGCCGCCAC
>JANLRX010000252.1:0-5407 GCA_031362025.1 Chloroflexota bacterium | reverse complement strand
GCCCGTATCACTCCTCAAGGCCACTCAGCAGCGACTGGCCTCGACGATCCATTGCGGCCGCGTCGGCACCTTCATGCCGCCCTGGTCCACCTCGGAAGGTGGCCCTCTTAACGATTTCCAGATCGAGCAACTGGCTATCCTGATCACAAGTGAGAACTTCTCGGAGGATGGCTGGGAATGGGCCGTTGAAGAGGGTAACCACAATCACCTCACCGGCGACGCCTTCCAGCCGGGCAAGTTCTTGGCCGAAGCTGTAGCCGAGGACGACGACACGATCGTGCTGAACGACGTGTCGGGCCTGAGCGAAGATGCTTACCTGCGCATCGGCCTGGACCACATCGACGAGCCGTACGAGGTGATGCAGGTCGTCTCCTTTGATGAAGAGACGAACAAAGTACAGGTGCTGCGCGGGAAAGACGTCATGGGTTCGGATCCCCTGGAGCACGAAGCGGACGCCGAGGTGTACAACGGCCCGATTCCGCCTCCAGAGGCAGACGCCCCGCTAACAGGCGCGGTGGGAGTTCCTCCCTGTGGCCAGAAGGCGCCGCCGGCGGTGGATGCGCCCGCGGCAGAAGAGATCGCCCTGGCGGACGTGGACGAGATTACGATGGACGACAACTTCTTCGCGGTTGGCGATGCCCAGAACCCGACGTTCACGATGGCTGCGGGCGAGTCGTTCACTATCGCGATGACAAACGGCGGCGCGGCGATCCATAACATGACGACGACTGGGCCGGACGGAGAGCTGGGCACGGACGATGACCTAACCTCCGGTGCGGAAGGGATCCGGGCCGGGGCTGCCGGCGAGATCACGATCGAGTACGACGAAGCCGGCACGTACGCTTATCAGTGCGACTTCCACCCGGTCGATATGGTTGGGAAGATCGTCGTCGAGTAGATTGCCCTTCGGCCAGCGTGTCGGGCGGCGCGCGGCAAGTTATACTCGGACGGAACCGGCCCCGAAGTCCACCATGCGCTACATCATCCCGCTGACCCTGCTTCTCCTCATGCTGGCCTTTGGCGCGTGCGGCGATGACGACGACGACAGCGCTGATGTTGAAAGCGCGACGAGCCCGGCGGCGTTCCCCTCGGTCGGGCAGCCCGGCGCGCAGCCAGTCCCACCGCAAGCGCTGGACGGCACAGCGACGGAGCCCCAGGACGGGGTGATCGAGATCTCCACAGCGGGCACACTGTTCGTCGGGAACCTGCTGGCAGTGCCGATTGGGCAGGCGGTCACGATCCGGGTGACCAACGGTGATTCGGTGACGCACAACCTGCGCGTAGCAGGCAGCGACGGGATGTTCGAGACGGAAGACGATGCCGTGACGACACCTGACTCGATCGGGACGGGCGCGATTGGCGAGCTGTCGTTCTCGCCGCCGGTGGATGGGTACTTCACGTTCCGTTGCGACTTCCACCCGGCCACGATGGGCGGACAGATCGTGGCGGGGAGCCCCTCAGAGCCGCCGGTGACGCAAGAGGTGACGGCTAGTCCGACGCCGAGCGCCTCACCGGCGGGCGAGGCGAGCGAGACGGCGGAACCTTAGGCAAGTTGACGGTTTCCGAAGCGGTCGGTTACATTTTTTCCGTTGGCCCGCAATCTAGGGCCGCAGTAGTACATCGGGAGTGAGGGTGACTTGGCGAACCAGGTAGGCAAGCGATACCAGTGCACGAAGTGCAACAGCGAGATGATTGTGACGAAGGCCGGCGACGGCGATCTCGGTTGCTGTGGGCAGCCGATGCAGCAGAAGCAATAGCGGAGGGTTAGATGCCAAACCAGTTGGGTAAGCGGTTTCAGTGCGAGACCTGTAATACGGAAGTCCTCTGCATTAAGGCCGGCGACGGTGGTGTGGAGTGCTGCGGGAAGCCGATGGAGCTGATGCAGCCGAAGGTGTTGCCCTCGGCGGACTAGCGGTTGATCGCGATTGAGACGGGCTGCTTCGGCGGCCCGTTTTTGCGTTTTGGCATTCGATGGTGCACCGCGCTTCTTCGAAGACGCGGTTTCGGCGCCAGGCGGGCGCTGGCGCTGGGCGCGACCTGAAGGTGCGCCGCTACGGTTGGGGCGGCGGTGCTCGGCGCAGGCCGTTGACGTATCTCTAGGTGACGTAATTCGTTTGACTTCGTGTCGGGAGGATACATACAATTGGCCGCGACTGACCGTTAGGAGGGATTCTGCTTGTCCGAAGTCATAATCACGAGTGCAGATAACTTTGATCAGGCTCTGCGCAAGTTCAACAAGATGGTGCAGCAGACGGGCATTCTCGCCGAGGCCCGGCGCCGTGAGCACTACGAGCCGAAGAGCGTGCAGCGCAAGAAGAAAGCGGCCGCCAAGCGACGCAAGAGCATGAAGAACGTTCAGCGCGGCTAATCAACTGAATCCCGGCTCTCCCCTTATTTGATGTCCCTCAAAGACCAGCTAGCTTCTGACCTCCGTGACGCCCTGCGTGCCGGGGAAGAGGTCCGTAAGTCCACTCTGCGTATGCTCATGTCCGCGATTACGAGTGCGGAGGTGTCGACCTCGGAGCGGCGGGAGCTGAACGATGAGCAGCTGCTGCAGGTGGTCTCGAAGCAGGTGAAGCAGCGGCGGGAGAGCATCGAGGAGTTCAAGAAGGCGGACCGCCAGGACCTGGTGGACAAGGAGGCGGCGGAGCTTGCGGTGCTCGAGGAGTACATGCCGGCGCAGATGGGACGCGAGGAGGTCCTCGCGGAGGCGAAGGCGGTGATCGCGGAGGTGGGGGCGAGCGGGCCTTCCGAAAAGGGCAAGGTGATGAAGGAGTTGATGCCGCGGCTGGCCGGGAAGGCTGAGGGGCGGTTGATCAACGAAGTGGTGATGGAGTTGCTCGGGGGGTAGAGCGGCCCCGAATGGCACCGCGCTTCTTCGAAGACGCGGTGCGGCGCCAGATGGGCGCCGGGCGCGACCTAAAGGTGCGCCGCTACGGCAAATAGAGCGCGGTGTGCGCCAGGCGAGCGCCGGGCGCGACCTGAAGGTGCGGAGTTACGGCGGATATACACGGCCCGCAGCCGTTTCTTAGCGCCAGTTTGTGCGTTTCTCCTCTGGTGGCGTCTGGTATTATTGGGATAGCCTGACGCTTTCTGATAAAGGAGATAGGCACTTAACGTAATGTTTCAGCGAAACGGGCTGTCAGCAGTGATTCCGCCGTTCCAGGCGTTCATGTTCGCCGTGTTTCTCGCGGCGGCGCTGGCGGTCGTGCTGATCCCGGTGCTGCCCGGCGAGACGTCTCTCAACGCGGGGGATGTGGCGTATAAGACGTTCTCGGAGGGTGGGCAGGTGATCGTCCGCGACGGGGATGTGGTGGATGCAGCCGCGCTGGCGCAGATCAAGGGCGCGGGGCTTCTCGATAACGAGATGGGGTTCGATGACCTGCTCTCTGCCACGCTGATGGCGGTGGCCGCGGGCGCGATGATGGGTGCGTACCTGTACCTGTTCCAGCCGGCGGAAGCGGTGGGTGCGCGGCGGCTCCTGATGCTGGGACTGCTGATCGTGGCCTGGGTGGCGGCGGTGAAGGTGTTCTTCTCGCTGACGTTGCCGGACGACGATCGGCTTTACCTCGGATACATGCTGCCGGTGGCGGCGGCCCCAATGCTCGTGGCGTCGTTACTGGATGGCGGGCTCGCGGTGTGCGTGGCGGCGCTCGTTGCCATCGTCGGGACGTTTGGGGCGTACCAGATGCCGGACGCGAACAGCCCGCTGAGCGCAACGCCGACGGACTCGCTGCAGATGGCGAGCGTGCTGATGTTCACGTCGATCGCCGGGATCTTTGCGGTGCGGAAGGCGGAGCGGGTGAACAACTACGCGATGGCCGGCGTTGGTGTCGCGGTGGTCACCTTCATCACGCTGCTGACGTTCTGGCTGCTGCTCCCGGACCGCGAGGGCGTGGACGTGGCGTGGATGCTGATCGCGTCGGCAGTGGCTGGCCTGGGCACGGTGATCATCATGATGGGCGGGTCGTACATGCTGGGCGCGGCGTTTGGCGTCGCGACCCGGATCCAGCTGATGGAGCTGGCCCAGCTCACGCACCCGCTTCTCCGCGAGCTACAGGAGAAGGCGCCGGGGACGTTCCACCACAGCGTGATCGTGGGGAACCTGGCGGAGCGGGCGGCGGACCTGACGGGCGCGGACTCGCTGCTGGTGCGGGTTGGCGCGTACTTCCACGACATCGGGAAGATCGCGAAGCCGGGGTACTACATCGAGAACCAGATGGGGAACGAGAACCCGCACGACCGGCTGGACCCAACGCAGAGCGCGAAGATGGTGTCGGAGCACGTGCGTGCGGGGTGGAAGCTGACGGGCCAGTACCGGTTGCCGTCGCGGGTGCGGGCGTTTGTGCCGGAGCACCACGGGACGCGGCTGGTGACGTACTTCTACCGGAAGGCGAGCATCGCGGACCCGATGGTGGACCCGGACAAGTTCCGCTACCCCGGCCCGAAGCCGCAGTCCAAGGAGACGGCGATCGTGATGCTGGCGGACTCGGTGGAGGCGGTGGTGCGGGCGGCGAAGGACCGGTCGCACGAGCACATCGATGAGCTGGTGGACGGGGTGATCAACGAGCGGATGCAGGAAGGCCAGCTGGACGAGAGCGACCTGACGCTGCGGGACCTACGGACTATCGCGGAGTCGTTTAAGGCGACGCTGCGGGGAATCTACCACCCGCGGATCGAGTACCCCGCCCCGACGAAGGCGGAACTTGAGGCGACGCAGGGCCGCCCGAGCGTGGCCTACCTGACGGCGCCATCGGAGCCGGTGGAGGCGCCTTAGAGAGCGGTGACTTCGCCTGACATTTTGATGCATCAGTGATATGCTTTGATGTATGCGAACAACTATCCGCCTGAACGATGAACTGCTTCAGCAAGCCAAGAGCGTGGCTCTGGCGAGTGGCAAGACACTTAACGACGTTATAGAGGATGCGGTGCGCGAATCGATGGCCCGCCGGAAATCCGTGAAGTCCAGGAAGCGGATATCACTGCCGACGGTTGGTGGAAGAGGCGTCCGACCAGGCGTCGATATTTACGACTCCGCCTCTTTGCTGGAGTTGATGGACGAGTTGGATGATGCTTCTTCCGGACGTTAACATTTTGATCGGCGCCCATCGGCAGGACGCAGTAGATCACGTGCAACACCGGGCCTGGCTCGAAAGTATCGTCAACGGCGACGAAGTCTTTGGAATCTCGGAGCTTGTCCTGAGTGCGATGATAAGGATTGTCACTCTGCCGGGAGTGTTCGATCCCCCTTCGGAGATCACTGAAGCGCTTGCTTTCGCGGATTCCGTTCGCTCTAGCCCAGCGTGCATCGCGGTTCAACCGGGTCCTCGCCTTCGACGCCGTGGCGAAGACCATCACAGTGCAGGCGGGCGCGCGCTGGCGCCAGATCCAGGAGCGGATCGACTCG
>JANLRX010000251.1:0-4059 GCA_031362025.1 Chloroflexota bacterium | reverse complement strand
GGAGTCGATCCTGAACCTGCGCCCGGAGGACCGGCGCCAGCTGATCGAAGAGGCGGCGGACATCCAGCGCTACCGATTCAAGATCGAGGAGGCCGAGCAACGCCTGAAGCAGACGCACGAGAACATCGAACGCGTGAAGCTGCTGGTCAAGGAGATCGCGCCGCGAATGACGGCGCTGGAGCGGCAGGCGAAGCGCGCCGGCGAGCACGCGATGCTGACGCACCAGCTTCAGCAGGCGCTACGGGAGTACTACGAGAACCGCTGGGCTGGTGCGCAGGAAGCTGTCACCGTCGCGCGGGCGAACCACGACCAGGCGCAGGCGGAGTTCCTGCAGGCCCGCGTGGCGCTGGAGACGGTGCAACACGAACTCGACGAGATCACGAAGCAACTGGAAGAGAGCCGCAAGGGCGCCGCCGCCGCTCTAGCCGAAAAAGAGAAGGTGACGCAGACCCTGCGTGCGATCGAGCAGCGGGTGGCCGTGGCCAACGAGCGGCGCGGTCTGCTGCAGTCGCGACAGGGTGAATTGCGAGAAGAGGTCGTATCGGCGGACGGGGAGCGCGAACGGGCTCAGAAGATCCTCTCGTCAGGCGGCTCTGAGCGCGAGCGGCTGGAAGAGGCCGTCGCGACGGCGCGAGGCGTCTTCCAGGAACGACAGACGGACCTGGCTTCGCTCGAGGCGGAGTTCCGCGAAGCGCATGTCCACGCTGCCGACGCCGACGCCAAGAACAAGCGACTGATCGCCGCCGCGGCCGAGATGAAGGCCCGCATCCGCCGCCTCAGCGAGGGAGTGGAGCAGTTGCAAAAGGACATCGAACGGCTGCACGGACGGCGGCGCTCGATCATCCACCAGATGACGGAACACGTACGGATGATCCGCGGGCTACGGACGCAAGACCTGCAACAGACGTCCGAAGCGGCAGCGGGTAGCGCGCACCGCCAAACACTCGAAGCCGAAGTGCAGGAGATCCGCGAGACGCTGGCAGCGGTGGAAGCTAGCCAGAACGCTAGGCGCGGCAAGCTGGAAGGGCTCGAAGCGCGGCTCCATGTGATGCTGGAGGCGCAGTCGCAGGCGGCGGAGGAGCCGGAGGCCGGAATCACGATCGAAGGGGCTGTGGCGACGGTGTACGAGTTCCTGCGGGTGCCGCGCGGCCTGGAAGAAGCGATCGCAGCGGCGCTGACGGATCACATCGAGGCATTCGTCTTCGAGCGGCAGGCCGACGCCGTCGCGGCGATCGAGTCGCTCGTGAAGCAGAACGGTCCGCGGGCGCTGGCGATCCCGATGGACACGATCAAGCCGATGTACCCACTCTCCCTGATGAAGGAGAAGGGCGTGCTCGGCGTGGCCGCGAACCTCGTGAAGTTCCCGGGCAAGTACGAGAAGCTGATGAACATGCTCCTGGGCCGCGTGATCATCGTGCAGGACGCGGAGACGGCCGTGCGGCTCCTGAAACGGCGGCTGGGGACGATCGTCACCCAGGACGGCATCGTGTTCGACCAGTCGGGCGTGATCTCCGGCGGGCACCCGCACGAGAGCAAGGCGTTCACGCTGGCCTACGAGCGCGACCTCGAGACGCTGCCGAAGGAGATCGAGAAGATCCGCCGCTCGCTGGACGTGACGGAGCGCGAGGCCGAATCACTGCGTCAGACGCTGCGCGAGGCGGAAGCAGCCGCCGCCGCCACCGCCCGCGAGGCCGACAGCGTGCTCGAACGGCGGCTGAAGCTGCAGGATCAGGTGGGCGGTCGGCAGGAGAAGCTGGCCCAGCTACGCGGTGAGATGCGCGGGCTGATGGGTTCGATCGCCAACGCCCTGGAGGCGGCCGGCACGTACCAGGAGCAAGCCGCAACTCTTGAAAAGGAACGCGAGGCGCTGCTCGAAGAGGCGAAAGAAGCCGGGGAGACGGCGAAGCACCTTGGATCGGCGGACGGGCTATTCAAGGACCGACGCAAGGCGCTCCAGAAGACGGCGGACGAAGCGGCGGACGCGCTCGGGTTGGTGGATGCGGAATTGCGGTCGCTGCGGGTACAGGAAGAGAACGCGAAGGCGTCGCTGGCCCGGATTGAAGCCCAGGCCTCCGCGAAGGCCGTGCAGCTGAAGGGGCTCGAGATGGAGCTGATGACGCTCGACGCCACGCTGAAGGCCGACGACAAGGAACTGGTCGCGGCGCGGACGCAAATGGAGAAGATCCTCGAGAAGACGCAGCCACAGGAAGGCGCGCACCACCTGGAGCTGCGCCAGAGCAACCTGCACAAGCAGGTCGTGGGCGGGCAGAACCGGCTGTTCGAGGCCGAGCGCCACTCGCTGGAGACAGAAACGGAAGTGCGGCGCTGGGACACCGAGATCGAGAACATGAAGCACCGGATGGCCGAGGACGGGATGGTCCTGCGCGCGGACGGCACCGTGCGGCCGGAAAAGGCGGTGGAAGCGCCAACGATGGAGGTGCCGACCTGGCTCACCGCCGAGGACGAGGGCCCCGGCGGCCTGCGCCCGATGTCCGGGGCGGCGATCATCGACCATGACGCGCTGGGCAAAGAGATCGACGGGCTGCGATCGCAGTTGCGGCAGCTCGGGCCGGTGAACGTCGAGGCTACGGCGGACTACGAGTCGCTGCGGGAGCGGCACGATTTCCTGAGCGGGCAGATGAACGACCTCCACCAGGCTGAGGCGGCGCTGCGACGGGCGATCGAGCAACTGACCGAGCTGATGCGAAAGAAGTTCCAGACGACGTTCGACCAGGTGGCGGAGAACTTCAAGCGCAACTTCAGCACCTTCTTCGGCGGCGGCAACGCGCGGCTGCGGATGACCGACCCGAAGCAGCCTTCGACGACCGGGATCGAGATCGAAGCGCAGCCGCCCGGCAAGCGTACTCAGAGCCTCGCCCAGCTATCGGGCGGCGAGAAGTCGCTGACGTCGGTGTCGCTGCTGTTCGCGCTGTTGCAGGCGAACCCGTCGCCGTTCTGCGTGCTGGACGAGGTTGACGCGATGCTGGACGAAGCGAACGTCGGACGTTTCGCGAAGGCGATCAAGGAACAGTCGTTGCGGACGCAGTTCATCGTCGTCACGCACAACCGGCGCACGATCGAGCAGGCGGACAGCATCTACGGCATCTCGATGGCGCCGGACGCGGCCTCGCGGGTGCTTTCGATGCGGCTGGGCGATGTCATGCTGGATTCGACTGTTGCGCAGAATTAACGGCTTTCCAACGTAACTCTTCGGCCGCGAGCGACATAATACTTAGTGAGATGAATGCCCCAACTTCTTTCCTTGCCATTGCGCTCGTGCCCGACCTGATGGTGAGCGTGCGCCTCGAATCAGCGGTCCAGCGGGACGGCGGGCGTCTGACGACGCTGCACTACGAACGCGACTTCTTCGACGCTCTAGGCAAAGGCCCGCAGCTGGCGATCGTGGACCTCGGGATGGACGGGTTGGATGTGATCGGCCTGGCGGAGGCGTGCAAGAAAGCGAAGGTGCCGCTCGTGGCGTTCGGGCCGCACGTGGACGCGAAAGGTTTGCGGGCGGCGCGGGCGGCGGGCATCCCGTACGTCTACGCGCGCAGCCAGTTCATGGCAGACGTTGCGGGGCTGCTCCGCGCCGCGATTACGGCGACCGAGCCGGCGTCCACCAACGGCTAGGGCGAGTCTGGTGTACGGGCAGCGCTTGTCACTCTGAAACGCCGCCCCATATGATCGACCCATGGTCAGATTTTTCAGGCGCAAGAAGGAAGACACCCAGGACGACGACGCCCTCACCGATGAGGAGATCGCGGCGGCGGAGAATCTCGAGGGCGTAGCCGACGAGGTCGAGGGCGAATACGAAGGCGACGAGCCGGTAGAGGCCGAGGAAATGACCGAGGCCGAAGTTGTCGCGGAAGTCCCGGAAGAGGACCTCGGCGAGGCGGCGTCCGTTGAGCAGGCGACCGAGAAGACGCGCAAGGGCTTCTTCGGGCGGATCGGCGGGATGTTCAAGCGCAGCGGCCTCGACGAAGAGCTGTGGGAAGAGCTGGAAGAAACGCTCGTGCTGGCAGACACCGGCGCGACGACGGCAATTCGCATCATCGACGA
>JANLRX010000249.1:0-5731 GCA_031362025.1 Chloroflexota bacterium | reverse complement strand
CGGGGGACCGGCTCCCGGCAGCCGCAATCCTGCTCTCGCCGTGGACGGACCTGACCGGTGGTGGCGAATCGCGAGTGACGCGACGCGACGCCGACCCGATGATCAACCCTGACCTCGAGGCGCTGGGTGCGGCGGCATATGCGGGCACGAACGAACTGACCAACCCGCTGATCTCCCCGCTGTTGGCCGACCTCTCGGGGCTGCCGCCAATGCTGGTGCAGGTGGGGGACGCCGAGGTGCTCCTAAACGACTCGACGCGGCTCGTCGAGAAGGCAAAGGCCTGCGGTGTGGACGCGACGATCGAGGTGTGGGACGAGATGATCCATGTCTTCCAGTTCTTCGGGGCGATGCTCCCGGAGGCAGGCCAGGCGACCGAGAAGCTCGGCGCATTCATCCGTGAACGAGTAGCAGCAAAGGCGGCGGTGTGAGCATTCTCGTAGGCAGCGACACCCGGCTGTTGGTGCAGGGCATCACCGGCAAGGAAGGCAGCTTCCAAACGCGACGCTGCATCGAATACGGCACCAATGTGGTGGCCGGTGTGACGCCCGGCCGCGGCGGCGAGACGGCCGAGGGCGTGCCAGTGTTCGACACGGTGAAAGAAGCCGTGGCCAAGACCAACGCCAACTGCGCGCTGATCTTCGTCCCCGCGCCGTTCTCTGCGGACGCGGTTCTGGAGGCGGCGTACTCCGAGGTGCCCGTGATTATCTGCATCACGGAAGGCGTGCCTACGATGGACATGGTGCGCGTCCGGCGCTTCCTACAGGGCTCCGACCTGACGCTCATCGGGCCGAACTGTCCGGGCGTCATCACTCCGGGCGAGGCTCGCGTCGGCATCATGCCGGGCAACGTGTTCTCCAAGGGAACTGTTGGTGTGATCTCGCGCTCCGGCACGCTTGTCTACGAGGCGGTGGCGCAGCTCACGGCGCGCGGCATCGGCCAGAGCACATGCGTCGGCGTCGGCGGCGACCCGGTCATCGGCACCACGCAGGTGCAGACGCTGCAAATGTTCAACGACGACCCCGGTACTTCCGCTGTAGTGCTGATCGGTGAGATCGGCGGCCTCGCGGAGCAACAGGCGGCCGAGTACATCAAGAGCGAGATGCGGAAGCCCGTCGTCGCCTTCATCGGCGGGGCGACGGCGCCTCCCGGACGTCGGATGGGCCACGCGGGCGCGATCATCGTCGGTGCGGCGGGCACGGCGCAGGCCAAGAAGGACGCGTTGCGAGCAGCCGGCGCCACGATCTCCGAGTCCCCGGCCGAGATCGGCGAGACGATGGAGCGGGTGCTGAAAGAAGCCGGCATCGCAGTGTAGCCGCCAATCCCGGGTGCGCGTCTGGATACACGGAGCTTCTTTCAGGCCGAGCCACCAGCGAATTGACGGCCCGCTGAGCGCGCACGGATAATATTACAAACGTATCTCAAAACGCCGGGCAACAAGAACCCACGGCCGGCGATCGGAGTGAATTGACAATACGGCGGCGGCCTCTTCTCTTGCTGCTTATCGCAGTCATTTCGGCGATTGCCTGGCTTTACGGCGTCGCTCCCCGCTCCGAACCCGCCCGCGCCGACGATCCTGTCGCGGTGCGCGAAGCGGACGACCTGATCATCCCGGACCGCTACATCGTCACGTTGAAGCCCGGCGTCAACCCCAACACAGAGGCGGCCGATCTTGGCGGCGATCTGGGCTTCGAAGCCGACGCAGTGTACACACAGGCCGTGCGCGGCTTCGTCGCCGATATGTCCGCAACCGATGCCGCAGCAGTGGCCCGCGACCCTCAGGTGCTGACGGTAGAGCCGGACGGCCTGGTCTCGGCGACACTTCACGACAACTTGTTCCAGACGCTGCCGACCGGCGTCGACCGCATGGACACAGACCTGAACCCGATCGCGGCTATCACCGGTGGCGGCGGGAACCTCAACACCGACGTGGCGATCCTGGACTCCGGTGTGGACACCGATCACCCTGACCTGGTGGTGGCCGGCGGCGTCTCCTTCGTAGGGTCCGGCTGCGTGGGCACGACCTACGAGGACGACAACGGGCACGGCACTCACGTCGCCGGGATCATCGCCGCAAAAGACGACAACCGTGGCGTCGTTGGCGTGGCGCCAGGCGCCCGTATCTGGGCCGTGAAGGTGCTCAACCAATCCGGCGGCGGCACGATCAGTTGCGTCATCGCCGGCATCGACTGGGTGACCGACCGAAAGCTCGAGTTCAATGACGGCGCGGGCGACGGTGACGCCGGGATCAACCTGAGGGCCGCAAACTTGAGCCTTGGCGGGGGGACGAACGTTGGCATGTGCAACGCCATCGCAACCGCCGTGGCGCAGGGAGTGATCGTAGCGGTCGCGGCGGGCAACGATAGCGGCGACGCCAACAACAGCGGTCCGGCGAACTGCACGAACGCGATCGCAGTCTCGGCGTTCGCCGACTTCGACGGGAAACCGGGTGCGCTCCAGAATTACGAGAACGATCCGCCCGGGTGTACTGCAGGCCCAGGTTGCTCTACGTCGCCCGTCACGCTGTGTGAAGAGAACCAGGACGACACGTTCGCCTGCTTCAGCAACTTCGGCCCGGCCGTGGACATTGCCGCGCCCGGGGTCAACATGTGGTCCACCTACACCAACGGCATGTATGCCCAGATGAGCGGCACGAGCATGGCCGCGCCGCACATGGCTGGCGCAGCGCTGCTCCTGCGCCTGAACGGCTACGCGGGAAGCGCCGCCCCGGCGAGCGTGATCACAGTGCTCACATCGACCGGGTGGACACGTACGCAGGCCAGCGCCTGCGGGTTCACCGGCGACACGGACGGCAACTCCGAGCCGGTGCTGTTTGTGGGCTCGAGCAACTGTGCAGGGCCGACGCCTTCCCCGACGCCCCAGGTCTGCTCGGGCGACACAGACTGCGATGGCTTCTCGGACGCTGCCGAGGGGACGATTGGCACCGCCCCATTCCAGGGCTGTTCGACGGATACCCTTCCGAACAACGAAACGCCTGACGCATGGCCGCTGGACACGAACGACGATAAGGGTGCCAACACCCTCGACCTGACGCCGTTCGTGCAGTCGCTCAACACCATCATCGGCCAACCGGGATACTCCGCGCGGACGGACCTCACGCTCGACGGCAGGGTGAACACTCTCGATCTTGTTCCGTACGTGGCCGCCCTCAACACCCATTGCTAGCTCGGTTGCCGGTGCGCCTGACCCTCACGTAGACTGATAGCAGATGTCGTACAAGATTCACGAAACCTGCATCGGCTGTACCGCGTGTACGAAGCGCTGCCCCACGGATGCGATCACCGGTATCCGCAACGGCATGCACATCATCGACCCGGTGCTCTGCATCGACTGCGGCGCGTGTGGCGTGGTCTGCCCGGTGGAGTGCATCGCGGACGACCACGGCGACCTCTCGAAGGGGTTCCCGCGGCGCGAATGGCCGAAGGCGATCGTCATCGAAGAGAACTGTATCGGCTCCGGCTGCGAGCTGTGCATCCACATCTGCCCGTTTGAAGCGCTGGAGCTGGACCTGTCTGGCAAGCAAGTGGGCGACTTCTTCGGGGTTGCCAGCGTCATCGAAAAGAAGTGCACCGGCTGCCGCCTCTGCGAGCAGTCCTGCGGCTGGTCCGCGATCTACATCGATCCGCCGCGCGAGGCGCTGAAGAAGCGCATCTTCGAGCCGATCGAGCTCACCGAAGTCGCCAGCTAATATCGACATCTCGGCTCCAACAGATTTCCCATTCACCTTTGCTATACTTGGATTCTCCCAGCGGAGGGGTCGCATAGTGGCCTAGTGCGCCCGCCTGCTAAGTGGGTAGGGGGGGTAACCTCCCTCGTGGGTTCGAATCCCACCCCCTCCGCCAGATTTATCCTGACCCTAGCGAGTTTGGTGTAGCCATGCCGTGGAACCTTATCGGAAACGAGCGCGCCGTCCGCGTGCTGGAGATGGCGATCGCCTCGACTTCCATGCCGCACGCATTCCTCTTCATCGGGCCGGAGAGCACGGGCCGCGCAACAGCGGCACGACGGCTGGCCCAGGCGCTGAACTGCACCGGCGAAGCGCCGCCGTGCCTCGAGTGTGGCCAGTGCCGGCGCATCGAGTCCGGGATCCACTCTGATGTGCTGACGGTCGGGCTCCCCGACAGCGGCGACGGGCCGGCAAAGAAGGTCATCAGCATCGAGCAGATGCGTGAGGTGCAGCAGGCAGCCGCGCTGGCCCCGTACGAGGGCCGCATGCGGGTTACCATCATCGACCCCGCATCTGCGCTCTCTCCTGATGCGCAGAACGCCTTCCTGAAGACGCTGGAGGAACCGCCGCCGCACGCCGTGTTCGTCCTCATCGCGGATGACGGCAGCGCCCTGCTGGAGACGGTGCACTCCCGGTGCACGCCAGTGGAGTTCCGGCTCGCCGTCGCCGCCGACATCGAAGAGGGGATGCTGGCGCGTGGTACCGAGCCGGAGCGCGCGCACTTGCTGGCGCGGCTGGCAGCGGGCCGACCGGGTTGGGCCGTGAAGGTCGCAGGTGACCCCGCCGCGCTGGAGCGCCGCTCGGAGGCGATCGCCCAGGCCCGCTCGCTGACGGAGATGCCGCTGCCCGACCGGATCGACCTCGCGGAGAAGCTCTCGGAGGCGTTCAGGAAGGAGCGCGAGCCGGTAATCCGGACGCTGGACGTCTGGCTCGACTGGTGGCGCGACGTACTCCTGCTGCAAGCCGACGCCGAAGCTGCGCTCGCGAACGTAGACATGCTGGCCGAAGCGCGGGCGGACGCGGCCGAGTACGGCCGGGCAGAGGTCACACGCTTCCTGCAGACGCTGCTGGACACGCGGCAGTACCTGGGGGAGAACGTGCAGTCGCGGATCGCCTTGGATGCGCTGATGCTCGACGTGCCGGGCGGGGCTCCCTCCCGGCGCCCTCGTTAACCGGGTCTTTACCCTGGAGGGCCTTTGGTTTACCCGCCTGTTCACTTTAATGGCGGAAGATGAATTCTATAAACGGGGTGCGATATGAGACCTGATGCGGGAACAGCGGCAAGTTCGGTGAGAGGAGTGACTGCAATGACAACAAGCATTGCCGGACGAGGAACGTGGCGGGATCTGGTCCTGATGACGTCGGCCATGGCCGTACAGATCGGACTGATGCTAATCGCCGCCATGTGACGAGACCTGGGAGGGTACCGGTGGGCTGGAGGGAGCCCACCGTTAGTTTACAAACACCGGTTAATTGTGAGCATAGAAAACCCGCAATAACCAGAGAATACAAGAGAAATCACGCTGAGGGCTCGTGCAAGTGAGCCCTCATTCTGCATTAGTCCGATTTGGTCAGGGTTCGCCGCATACAAACTTTGCTGCGTTAGGGTTCGACTGTTAACATTCGCTCTTGTGTGAAAACGAATAACCACGCTCACCCGGACGCTGAGTTCACACGCTCTTCGCCAGGGGTTCATGCGTGGGTCTCTCTTCCGGGCCTCGCAAGGGGCCGTTCTCCTCGAAGGAGGGATTTAATGCACGTCTTCATTGACGGATACGGAGGTGATCCGGACCAGCTCGCGGATGAAAATGTGGTCCGCGTGATCCTGGATGAAATTCCCGAAATGATGGGAATGACCAAGATCACGCAGCCCATGGTTCTGCGATACACAGGAAGCAAGCCAGAAGACTGGGGCGTTTCCGGGTTCGTTATGATCGCCGAAAGCCACATCTCGATGCACACGTTCCCCGAGCGCAGGCTCATCTG
>JANLRX010000243.1:0-2307 GCA_031362025.1 Chloroflexota bacterium | reverse complement strand
ACCCCCAGCCAGGCGTTGTGCCAGCGGTACACGCTCCACGCAAAGAGCGCCACGCCAAGCCACGTCAGGCTGATGATCAGCACGTTGAACGGCAGCGAGTCGTGTGTGACGTTGTTCGACGAAACGACGTCGAACCAGGCGCCGAACCGCGTGTAGACCGCGTCCAACCGCTGGCCCAGCGTCCCCGGACCCGCCATCACCAGCGTCTGCCAGAACACGACCGCCGCACCGGCCAGCACCACAAGTGGCCACGCCATCATCGCGCTCAGCTTCGAGCGGGCTAGCAGCATCGCGCAGAGGCTCGAGACGACGCCAACCGTCGTCAGCGGGGGCATGTTGCGAGACCAGCCGTCGTTCTCCAGCGGCACCGTCACCGCCGTCACCGCGCCCAGCACGAGGACGAGCGTGATTAGCGCTTCCCAGTCCACCCACTTCGGCACGCGCGCCAGAACCATCTGCGCTGCGCTTGGCCGGGGTACTGCTACGGGCCGTGCCCAGTCCATCTCCGCCACTACCGCACCGCCATCACTTGCCGCTCGGTCGCGCCTTCGCCCATCACGCCGGCGGGCCCCAGCATCAGAGAGAGGTCAGACTGCCCGCGCACCAGATACGCGACGACGTTGCCCGCCGCCAGTTCGTCCGCCGGAAGCTCGCCCGCGTCCTTCGCGCCGAAGCTCTCCGGGTCCATCAACACCACCGCCGCCCGCGCGCCCTGCTGTAGCAGGATGCCGAGCGCGTACACCCAGTCCTTGTCCAGCGAAGACGTCACGATGATCACGGTCGTGTGCCGGCCCAAGCGCCGGCCTTCTTCTTCGATCATCTGCTCCAGCGGTGTGTAACCGGTCGCCGAAGCCACGGCCAGCGACTCCAGCACCCGCGCGTACTGTTGCGGGCCCCGCGCCGGGTCGAGGATCACGCGCTCCTGACCCGCCATCATCAACCCGAACATCCGGTTCGAGGAGAGGAAGTGGTGCGCCAGCGACGTCGCGATGCGGACGCCGTACTCCTCCGTGCTCTCGTCGTCCTTGCCGGCCTGTACGGTGCGCTCGAGGTCGAGGATCACCCAGATATTGCTCGTCGGGTCCATCTCGAACGTCTTGACCATTGGACGGCCGAGGCGCGCGGTGCTCTTCCAGTGGATGCGGTTGTAGGCGTCGCCCGGGTAGTACTCCCGGATGCCGCTCGCGTTCGGTGTGATGTAGTGCGTCCGCTTGTGTACGACGCCTTCGCCGGGGAGCTGCGCGGCGGGGGCCCAGAAGTACGGCAGCTCTTCCGGCTGGGGCAGCACGATCACCGGCTCCTTCGCTCCGTACCGGCGCGTCACCCGGAACAGCCCGAACGGGTCGCCCGTCGTGACCTTCACCGGCCCGGTGGAGTAGATGCCGCGCCGCCGGCAGCGGTTGTTGATCTTCCAGTTGCGGATGCCCTTCGCCGGCATCGTCACCACGGTCTTGCTGTTCGTGCCCGGCATGTCCGTCTCGTCTTCGATCTCGAGCCAGAGCTTCGTGAAGTAGCTGTGGCTCTTCAGCCGCAGGCGCGTCTCCGTCTCCTGCCCTACCTGAAGACGATCGGCCGTCCGCTCGATCGTCACATCGAGGCCGCGGGCGGACATCCGTGCCCACACCCAGCACAACGGGATCAGCCCGCCGATGATGTAGGCGCCGCGGTAGAACAGCCAGTGGCCCGTGATCCCGGCCAGCACGGCGGCGGCCGACAGCGCCATCAGCACGCAAACGAGGTTGTAGTTCCGGAGCCCGAGGTCGATCAGCGCAATCGGCGCCGCGAACACGATCCGGAAGAATCGTCTCAAACCCGGTCCTCCGCTACGCGCTCCGGGCCCGAACGCCCGGAACCGGTATGCCCTGCAGGCACTCGTCGATCACCTGCTTCGTCGTCACGCCCTTCACCCGCGCCTGCGCGTTCAGGATGATCCGGTGCGACAACGCCGAGTAGGCGAGCTTCTTCGCGTCGTCCGGGAGGATGTAGTCCCGCCCATCGAGGATCGCCTGCGCCTGGGCCAACCGCTGGATCGCGAGCGAACCTCGCGGCGACGCTCCCAGGTACACGTTCTGGTGGTGCCGCGTCGCGTCCACCATCTTCACGATGTACTCCTGCGCGAGCACGTCCACGTACACTTCGCGGACGGCGGCCTGGATCCCGAGCATCTCGTTCGGCTCGCAGACCTGGCCCAGTTCGCCAACGGGGTGTCCGTGGATCTGGCGCTGCATCATCTCGCGTTCATGTGTCGCCGTCGGATAGCCGATCTCGAGCCGGATCAGGAACCGGTCGAGCTGCGCTTCCGGCAGC
>JANLRX010000240.1:0-2645 GCA_031362025.1 Chloroflexota bacterium | reverse complement strand
GGTTTGCCCCGCATGAAGAACGCGGGGATGACGAGGGCGGCGGCGGGGATGGCGAGCGCGAGGATGAGGATTGGGATCCAGGGGACGTTTTTGTGTTCGGCTTCGGGTTCTTGTTGCTGGAGGGCCGGGGAGAGGTTACCGGAGATTTGGGTGCCCTCGGAATCAGCGGTGTCCACCGGTAGGTAGTACCGCACGATGTTCGAGCAGTCGGGATTGGGTTGTATGACATAAGGTCTGTGATCCCCAATGATTCTGCACGCCGAAGCGTTGGGCGCATCGCTACCGGCTGTCAGGGCCGAGACAGTGATGGCGGCGATGAGGGTGGCGATGAAGATGCGTACTCCCATATCTCGATTCTACGCTCTCGCTGCCTCCACGGCCTTGGCGGCGGCTTCGCCGAGGTCGGCGGCGCGGATGAGGGGGATGCCGGACTCTTTGAGGAGGCGCTCGCCTTCTTCGACGTTGGTGCCGACGAGGCGGGCGACGATGGGGACGTCGATGTTCATCTGCTTGTAGGCTTCGATGATGCCGGTGGCGATGACGTCGACGCGCGCCATGCCGCCGAAGATGTTGATGAGGATAGCCTTCACGCTGGGGTCGGCGCGGATGATGCGGAGGGAAGCGACGACGCGCTCGGGGTCGTTGACGGTGCCGATGTCGAGGAAGTTGGCCGGGTCACCGCCCGCGAGCTTGATGGCGTCCATGGTGGCCATGGCGAGGCCGGCGCCGTTAACGACGCAGCCGATGTTGCCACTGAGCTTGATGAAGTTGCCGATGCCGGACTCCTGGGCCTCGACTTCGAGCGGGTCTTCTTCGTCGAGATCGCGGAGCTCGAGGAGGTCCTTGTGGCGGTAGAGGGCGTTGTCGTCGAAGTTGAGCTTGGCGTCGGCGGCGAGCACCCGGCCGTCCTTCGTGACGACCAGCGGGTTGACCTCGGCGAGGGAGCAGTCTTTCTCATCGAACGCTTTGTAGAGGCCGGCGATGAGGTTGCCGGCGGGGCGCATGAGGTCGCCGCCGAGGCCGATCTCGATCGCTAGCTCGCGGCCCTGGAACGGCTGGAAGCCGACGGTGGGGTCGACGGGCGAGCGCTTGATGGCGTCGGGGTTGCTGACGGCGACTTCTTCGATATCGACGCCGCCTTCGGCCGAGGCCATGACGATGGGGAGGCCGATCGAGTTGTCGATTACGACGCTGACGTAGAGCTCGCGGTCGATGTCGATCTGCTCTTCGACCAGCACGTGCTTAACCAGGCGGCCCTCAGGCCCGGTCTGGTGGGTGATCAGGGTCATCCCGATGATCTCGCCGGCCACCTTCTTC
Organism: Chloroflexota bacterium; assembly: GCA_031362025.1. Classification (GTDB taxonomy): domain Bacteria; phylum Chloroflexota; class Dehalococcoidia; order SM23-28-2; family RBG-16-64-32; genus DATKKM01. The sequence continues at coordinate 1,328 of JANLRX010000240.1, read as the reverse complement.
GCTTCCTCCGGGTTCGCGGCGAGCTTGATGCCGCCGCCCTTGCCGCGGCCGCCGGCGTGAATCTGCGCCTTGACGACGACGGGCTTGCCGATCTCGGCGGCGATGCGACCGGCCTCCTCGGCGTTATCGGTGACGCGGCCCGCCGGAACGGGCACTCCGAATTGGGCGAGGAGTGCCTTGGCTTGATACTCGTGTACCTTCAACGGTGGCTCCTTATTGCTGGATTTCGTAGTTGCGGGTGACAGCGGGGTCGACGGTGCGGCACTGGATGACGCGGGGCAGGCTGTTGAACAGGAGGAGCGAGCACTGCGTGTCCTGGCCGACGATCGGTGGGTCGATTGAGTAGAGGCCGTTCTGGCCGCAGTTGGTGAGGGCTGAGCTTGGGTTGTACGCGCATTCGACCTGTTCGAAGGACTGGCCGGCGAACTGGGCGAGGAAGGTGGACTCGTCGGCGGGGGCTACGGCGGGAGTTCCGCCGGGAGCGGTCGGGCCGGGTGTTGGCACTTCGCCGGGGGCAGTGGCGGCGGGAGTGGTCGCGCCGGGGGAGCCATCCGGGCCGGGGGTCTTGTCGTCGGATTCGGTGGACGTGGCGGTGTCTCCGCCGTCGCTCGTTTCTACCTCAGTGGCGGTGTCGGTTGTGCTGCTGCCGGTTCGGGTTGGGGTGTCGCCATCGTCGTCGCCGCACGCCGCGAAGAGGGCGAGAAGCGCGATCAGGAAAAGTACGAGCGTCCGAGGCATGCGCGAACCAGTCTAGGCCAGCCGGGCAGCCCCCGACAAATCGGCGAGCGGTCTTGTGGTACCATCGCTCGGCTTAAAGGAGACCGACGATGACAGAACAGACGACGACGCCCGAACCCACGAAGCCCCGGTACGGGGAGGTCGCTGCCGATTCCGAGGAGGCGCGGCGGAAGCTGCACGAGGAGAACCGCCTTTCCTGGAACGAGGCGACGAAAGCGCACAACAGTCACAAGCACGACCAGGCGAAGTTCTTCCGGGAGGGCGGGCAGAAGCTGTACCTGGACGAAGTGGAGTGCCTGGGAGACCTCAGCGGGCAGTCGGTGCTGCATCTCCAGTGCAACGCGGGGCAGGACACGCTTTCGATTAAGCAGATTGGCGCGGCGAAGGTGACGGGCGTCGACATCAGTGACGAGGCGATCGAATTCGCGCGGAAGCTGTCGACGGACTCGGGCGTGGAGGGTACGTTCCACCGGGCCGACCTGTACGAGTGGCTGGTGGAGGCGGCGCAGGGGGATGAGCGCTGGGACGTGGTGTTCTCGTCGTACGGGGCGATCTGCTGGCTGTCGGATCTCGGGACGTGGGCGAAGGGG
>JANLRX010000238.1:0-3289 GCA_031362025.1 Chloroflexota bacterium | reverse complement strand
GGTTGTTCCAGATAACGTAGTCTTCCTAGATCCCGAACGAGGCCGCGATCGACGACACCGTGTCTCCCGGCTGCACCGTGTACGTGAAGTACGCCACTTGCGCCTGCGGAGCCGCTCCCGGCGTATCCTGCGGCGCCGGCGCGTTCGTCGCCGCCGAAGCCGTTGGCGTAAGCGCGGCTAGCTCGGCCTGTTGGCGGGCGAGCACGGAAGGCACCGTCGAGAGAAGTACTGGGGGTCGAAGGTATCCCGCACTGGTCTCAGCTACGGGAGAGTTAGAGGATCCAGTCGCCGTGACGGCGAGGTCGCTGACCTTGCCCCCTACGGTTGTAAGGATCGCTACCAGGGCTATCGAAAGAAGGAAGCCGTGGAGTGCGTAGTGCCTGTATTCGGTTAGCGAGTGCCCCGCTGCTCTCAAGCGAGACTTCCGCCGATTACGCTCCGCCGCGGGTGGCCGGAGTGGAATTCGCGGCTCTCGTATGACGAACCTCCTATTATGGAACTCCCACCCAAACACACCATCTAACGGGCCCCGTGGGAGTTCGTCCTAGTCCGGTCTAGCTACGGTCTGCAGCTACTTGCGGGTCATTGTACCCCGCTTGTCGTGGATTTCACAAATTGACAAATTATGATTTTCGCCTCTCGCCGAGTAACAAACGTATACGAAATGGGCGTATTCGGGCGTATCCGGGCGTACTAACGAGAACCGTTAGCGTGCCCCTAAAGGCATCTCAAGGGAGAGCGCGGCTATCTCAGGCTCTGCCAGTCTAACGCTGGGCAAAAAAGGCGGAATTTTTAATCTAAATCGCCGCTTTTAGCGTTGACAGGAAATCGGCATTGGTCTTCGTCCGCGACAATCGCTCCAGGATCAGCTCCGTCGCTTCCGTCGGGTTCGACGAGTTGTTCCCCACCAGCGCCGTCATCCGCCGCAGCAGGATCACCTGCTGGTGCGTCTGCTCGTTCATCAGCAGGTCATCGCGCCGCGTACCGCTCCGCGTGATGTCGATCGCCGGGAACACGCGCTTCTCCGCCAGGCGGCGGTCCAGCCACAGCTCCCAGTTGCCCGTGCCCTTGAACTCTTCGAAGATCACCTCGTCCATCCGGCTGCCGGTGTCCACCAGACACGTCGCCAGGATCGTCAGCGATCCGCCCTCTTCCACGTTGCGCGCCGCTCCAAACAGCCGCTTCGGCGGGTGCAGCGCCACGGGGTCGATACCACCGGAAAGCGTACGGCCCGACGGCGGCAACGCCAGGTTGTAGGCGCGGGTCAGACGGGTGATGCCGTCCAGTAGCACCATCACGTGCCGACCCGACTCCACGAGCCGCTTGGCCCGCTCGATCGCCCCTTCCGCCACGCGGGTCTGCTCTTCCACCGGGTCGTCGAACGTCGCCGCCACCACTTCGGCTTCCTGCACGGAGCGCCGCCAGTCGGTGACCTCCTCCGGCCGCTCGCCGATGAGCGCAACGATGATGTAGATGTCTTCGTACTTGGCCGCAGTCGCCGCCGCGATCATCTTCAGCAGCATCGTCTTACCGGCTTTCGGCGGCGAAACGATAAGACCGCGCTGCCCGCGACCCACCGGGGCCACAAGGTCGATCACGCGCGTTGAGAGGTTGTTCAGACCGGCCTCCAGCATGATCTGCTCTTCCGGGAAGATCGGCGTCAACTGTTCGAAGTAAGGGCGCCGCTTGGCCGCTTCCGGGTCCAGCCCGTTCACCGCGTCCACGTGCAGCAAGCCGTAGTACTTTTCGGAGTCCTTCGGCTGCCGCACCGCGCCCATCACGTAGTCGCCGCCGCGCAGAGCGAAACGCCGGATCTGCGTCTGCGACACGTAAACGTCGCTCAGGCTCGGCTTCAGCCCGATCGTGCGCAGGAAGCCGTAGCCGTCAGAGGCCATATCCAGGATGCCGCCCGCGAAGTAATTGCCTTCGCGCTCCGCCTTCGCCTGCATGATGCGGAACACGAGGTCCTGCTTACGCAGCGCGGCGGGTTTTTCGACGCCCAGATCCTTGGCAACGTCGAGCAGTTCGTCTTTGGTCTTGGTTTCGAGTTCGGCCAGATTCAAGGCAACTCCATATGTGTGAGTACAGTGGGGTAAGGGTGGATGTTTGGAGTTAGTACGCGAATTGGGGGTGCAATGTGCCTGCCGCAGCAGGTCTAATAAAACATTACTCCACCATATACGGATGCGCAATACCCCACCGGCGTTGCGCAGGCGAGTCACTTAGCGGCGCTTTGTGGATAGACGGGCGACCACGCCGGCAACCGTTACGGGTTCGGGGAACCGGTGATGTCGAGGCGCGCGAGGGGAGTACTACCGCCCTTGCGCCGTATTTGCATCGCTTCGAGCTCGTGCAGGGTCTGGACGATTTCCCGACGCAGGTGGGCCTCGTATCGCATGATGATGATGACGACCTCGCGTTCCGGGATGAGGCGAGCGGCCTTCTCGACGAGGACGTCGTCTACCGAGATCGCCGGATATTCCTGGGCGGCGAGTGTGCCTTGCTCGAGGGCGCCCCAGATCTTGAGAGAATTGCGAGCCATCCGCATTCCGGCGCGGACCTGGACTGCGTTGTAGTGATCGATGCGCCGACGCAGCCAGAGGGAGATGGCGATGCGTTCGGAGAGGGCGTGCTCCAGATCGCCGACGGGGTTGAGGCTGGCCAGGATGCCTTGCCGGTATTCTTCCCACTGAGCGGGGTCTTCAAACGGTTGGATTGCGAAGAGCGACGCTGTGATGCCGTGCTTCCAGGCGTTTTGGGCGGAGCGCTTCTTTCCTTTGGCAGTGGTGGGGCCTGTTTGGTTTGTCATGCACCCATGATCGGGGACTCTTTGCGTTATCTCCAAGTGGGAAATGGCATTTCGTTTCGCAATTTTTGTTTTGGGGATGAAGCACTTTACCGATTGACGAACAGAACAAATGTTCTTATAGTTCCCGTAGGAGGTCGCCCCTTTTGCGGATCGCCTGTGTTTACATCCCTCGCTTTGCCGTGGAGGCGGAGCGTCAGCGTCGGCCTGATATCGCCTCGCGCCTGATCTTGATCGGCGAGGCGACAGTTCTCGATTGCTCGCTTGGCGCGGAAAGCAGCGGCGTTAGCAAGGGCCAGCGCATGTCGGAGGCGATATCGCTTTGCCAGAAGGCAGTCGTGCTTGCGCCCGACGCGCCGTACTACCAGCGCTGCTTCAAAGAAGTGCTGGACTTCTTGCAGGAGCAGAGCCCGGACGTTGAAGCCGTGGAACCGGGTGTCGCTTACATCTCGCTGGATGGGTTTGCCACCGGGTCCCATGCAT
>JANLRX010000224.1:0-1761 GCA_031362025.1 Chloroflexota bacterium | reverse complement strand
CCACACTGCCAGTGTGGCGCTCTCCCAGCTGAGCTACAGCCCCACGCGAGGTTCAATGGTAGCAGAGGCCACCGAAACGCGGCAATTGAGGCTACGAAGCGGCCGGGTACAGGTGCTCCCGCACTTCGCGAATGATATCGGCGACTGATGGCCTGGCATGATCCACCACGGTATCGCCAACGTGCTTGTGACTGGGGAAGTTGGGCGAGCCCGGAAGATGACGGGGCGTATCGTATCGAAAGATTGCCCGATGAGTGGAATCCATGTAGTGGATTCTCCAGGCGAGCCAGTCCGGATAGTCACCAGGCCCGAAGGCAAGGAGCTTGACGCTGAATCGGGAGCCGTCGTGGAAGTGAACAGCCAATTGGAGATATCCGGTCCGCTGGAGTTCGTTCAGCCGGATCAGGGGATCAGCGACAAACTCGCCACCGATTTCGCCGATCAGATCGGCGACGTGCTCAAGGTAGTCGCCGACTTCAGGTGCCCGCATGCAGTCCGAGCTTGGTTAGCTGCCGGGGCCATCACGGAGGTAGACGAGACCTCGCCAGTCGAAGACGTCTTCGACATCGCCCATCTCGCCAAGATCCCACTTCCGGAGGAACTCCTCGGTTGTCATACCGAACTTCGCCTCAAAGGCACTGAGCTCGCGCTCGATGTCGGCCGGGCTGAGGCGTTCTACCTTCACCTTGGTCTTCTTCTGCATACTTCCATGGTAGGACTCCCATGGACACTTGTCACCGCTCGCGCTCCACGTTGACACTCCGCGCGCGCCATCGGCATGATGCTCAACGCTGCCACTAGAACAGGAGTCGAACTGCATGCAACCCTTGGATGGAATCCGCGTCCTCGATATGTCCGGTCTCGCGCCCGGCCCCTTCTGCACGATGATGCTCGGCGATATGGGCGCGGACATCGTCGTCATCGAGGCGACGCCGGGGGCGGGACGTCGCATGGGCGGCCCCGGCGGCGAGCGCGCCCAGGCCTTCGACCCGCTCCGCCGGAACAAGCGCTCGATCGGCCTCAACCTCAAGGACCCACAGGCGCAGGAAGCGTTCCTCCGCCTCGTCGATCAGGCGGACGTCGTCATCGAGGGCTACCGGCCCGGCGTGGTCAAGCGCCTCGGTGTGGACTACGACACCGTCATCGAGCGCAACCCGCGCGTCATCTACTGCTCGCTGAGCGGCTACGGCCAGACAGGCCCGTACTCCAACCTCGTGGGGCACGACATCAACTACATCTCGCTTGGCGGAGCGCTTGGTGCGATTGGCTGGCCGGGGACGCCGCCGGCGATCCCGCTGAACCTCGTCGCGGACTTTGCGGGCGGTGGGCTCTACGCCGCGTTCGCTATCCTCGCCGCGATCATCGCCCGGCAGACCACCGGCCGTGGGCAGTACATCGACATGGCAATGTCCGACGGCGTCACGTCGCTCCTCGCGATGTTCACGGCGCAGTACTTCAACGGCGGCCTCGTCCCAAGTGCCGGGGCGGACTTCCTGAACGGGGGCATCCCAGCCTACAACGTGTACGAGTGCTCCGACGGCAAGTGGCTGAGCATCGGCTGCCTCGAGCCCTGGTTCTGGACCGAGCTTTGCACGGCGATGGACGCCGAGCAGTACAGCGGGCACCAGAACGACCGCCAGAAGTTCCCCGAGATGTTCGACTTCTTCCGTGGCCGCTTCAAGGAGAAGACCCGCGACGAGTGGTTCGAGGAGCTGCGCCAGCGCGACATCGCCGTCGGCCCCGTACTCGCGATGGACGAGG
>JANLRX010000138.1:0-6748 GCA_031362025.1 Chloroflexota bacterium | reverse complement strand
CGCGACCTGGGCCTGCGCTGCTATTACGCGCCCCAGGCCCGGATCTGGCACAAGGCCGAGCGCTCGCAGGACCCGGACGCCAGCTTCCACTACCTCTACCGACGGAACGCGCTGCTCTTCGTGCGCAAGCGCGGCACCGGCCCGCAAAAGGTCACCGCGCTCCTGATGCACGCGTTCGTGTTCGGGCCGGGGTACTTTCTGCGTCACCCTACGCGCCTCAAGCGAGCGGCCGCTGAACTGAAGGCGCTCTTCTGGCACGCGCGAAACCAGCCGAAGCAAAGGCCGCTGGGCTAAACGATGACCACGACAGCGACGACAACCGGCAGAACGGCAGCGCCTGCCAGCGGTTCCGGTGACGCCGGGCGACTCAAAGGCCTCGTGCTGAGCGGGGGCAAGGGTAGCCGCCTGCGCCCGTTCACATACACCAACGCCAAGCAGCTCGTGCCGATCGCGAACAAGCCGGTGATCTTCTACGCCATCGAGCAACTGGTGGAGAGCGGGATCACGGACATCGCGATCGTCATCGGCGACACCGGCGAGCAGGTGAAGGCCTGCGTTGGTGACGGCGAGCAGTTCGGGGCCAACATCACCTACATCCAGCAGGACGCGCCGCGCGGGATCGCCCACGGCGTTGCGATTGCGCGCGACTTCCTCGGCGACTCGAGGTTCGTGATGTACCTGGGTGACAACTTCGTGATGGGCGGCATCCGCTCGTACGTGGAATCTTTCACCGCGAACGACGCTTGCTCGCAGATCCTGCTGCACCCCGTGCCGAACCCCGAAGCGTTCGGGATCGCCGAGATGGACGGCGGGACGGTGAAGCGGATCGTCGAGAAGCCGAAGGAGCCGATGGGCAACCTCGCCGTCATCGGCATCTACATGTTCGATCCGTCAGTGCATGACGTGATCGCGACGCTGAAGCCTTCCTGGCGCAACGAACTCGAGATCACCGACGCCATCCAGGGTCTCCTCGACCGCGGGCTGAACGTGAGCGCCGAGGTAATGGACCGCTACTGGATCGACACCGGCAAGATGGACGACATGCTGAACGCGAACCGCATGGTCCTCGGCGCTCTGGCCCCCCGCTGCGACGGCGAGCTGGACGAGAAGTCCCGCGTCTACGAGCCGGTGGTGATCGAGGCCGGGGCACGGGTGGAGAACAGCGTCCTCCGCGGCCCCCTCATCATCGGCCGCGACACGCAAATCATCGACTCCTATATCGGCCCGAACACGGCCATCGACGCGCGCTGCCGGATCAAGGGCTGCCGCATCGAGGACAGCATCGTGATGGAAGACAGTCGCATCGAGGACATGCACTGGCCGCTCGTGAAGAGCATGGTCGGCCGCTTCGTCGAGATGCAGGGCGCGCACACTTCGGGCGGGGCGTACAGCCTGACGCTCGGTGACCACAGCCGGATCGAGATGCCGGACGCGTGAGCACGTACCTCGTCACCGGCGGCTGCGGGTTCATCGGCTCCAACTTCATCCTGCGGTTGATGAAGGCGCACCCGGACGCCCGCGTCATCAACCTCGACAAGCTGACCTACGCCGGGAACCCGGACAACCTTCGCGATATCGAGGCCGACCCGCGATACCGCTTCGTGCACGGCGACATCACGGACGCGACGATCGTCGCGCAGGTTGTGCCCGACGCCGACTACGTGGTGCACTTCGCGGCAGAGACTCACGTCGACCGCTCGCTGATGGAGCCGGGGTCGTTCATCCAGACGGACGTCTTCGGCACGTACACGCTGCTGGAGGCCGCTCGGCAGAACCCGCGACTCAAGCGCTTCCTGCACATCTCGACGGACGAGGTGTACGGGGAGGTGCTGCCGACCGACCCGCAGTCACTCGAAACCGATGTGTTTAACCCGCGCAGCCCGTACTCCGCAAGCAAGGCCGGCGCCGAGATGCAGTGCCGCGCCTACGTCGAGACGTTCGGCCTGCCGATCGTTGTCGCGCGGCCGGCGAACAACGTTGGCCCCTGCCAGCACGTCGAGAAGGCGATCCCTCTGTTTGCCACGAACGCGATCCTTGGTTTGCCGCTGCCGATCTATGGCGACGGGATGCAGGTGCGCATCCGGCTCTTCGTGGAGGACCACTGCGAGGCGCTCGACCTGCTTCTGCACGAGGGGATTCCGGGCGAGGCGTACAACGTCGGCGCGAACAACCCGATGCCGAACATCGAGGTCGCGAAGCTGGTGCTGAATCTTCTCGAGAAGCCGCACGACCTGATCCGCTACGTCACCGACCGCTCCGGCCACGACCGCGGGTATTACTTGAACTTCGACAAGATCCGCGCACTGGGCTGGGAGCCGAAGCACAACGCGCAGCAGGCGATCGAGAAGACGGTGGAGTGGTACCTGCAGAACCGCTGGTGGTGGGAGAAGCTGCGTGACTCGGCGCCGTTCCAGGAATACTACGAGACGCAGTACGGCGAACGCCTGGCGACCGGCAGCGCTTACACTGGGGCGTAATGGTCGATAGCATCAGCACCGAATCAGCCAAGCGCGTCACGACGTTCGATCACGGGGGCAAGGAGAACGGCTTCCTGACCGAGATGTTCAAGGACGACGACAAGACGGTCGTCTACCTCTCGGCGGCGTCGCCCGGCGCGTTCAAGGGATACCACCTGCACCGGGTGCGCGCGGCTCGCTACGTTTGCCTGAAGGGGCGGATGAACATCATCCTCTATGTCCCGCATGAAGCCGGCGGGAAGACGACCTGGGTGCGCGAAGAGCACCTGCTCGACGCGAGCGAGCCGAGCCGACTGTTCATCCCGAAGAACGTGGCGACGGGCTTGCAGAACATCGGCGACGAGGACGGCTGGCTGGTGAACTACCCCGATCCTCCGTACGACCCCAGCCTCAAGGACGAACAGGTCGAATACACCCAGGAAGAGCTGGAGCAAGGCGTAGTCAAATAGGCCGCATACTGATCACCGGGGCGAACGGACAGCTCGGCCGGGCGCTGCAGCAGGCGCTCCCCGGCGATATCCTGCTGCCCTACGACAGCCACACCCTGGACGTTACCGACGAGGCCGCTGTGAACCGCGTCATCCAGACGGAGCGCCCGGAACTCGTCATCCACTGCGCGGCCTGGACGGACACCGCCGGCTGCGAACGCGACCCCGAACGCGCGATGCTCGTGAACGGCACGGGCGCCGGGTACGTGGCCCGCGCTTGCGGCGCGACCAGCTCCGGCATGGTCTATATCAGCACGAACGAGGTGTTCGAGGGCAAGACCAAGACGGCGTACAAAGAGGGCGACCGCGTGAACCCGATCAACGCCTACGGCCGGTCCAAGCTCGCGGGGGAGGACGCAGTGCGCGCTGCCCTCGACGCGCGGTATATCGTTCGCGCGAGCTGGCTCTATGGTCCGGGCCGGGTCAGCTTCCCCGAGAAGGTTCTCGAAAACGCCCGTAAAGACGGCAAGGTCCGCCTCGTAACAGACGAGACGGCGGCACCTACGTGGACACATGATCTCGCGACGGCGATCGGCCGGCTCATTCACACGCTGGCGCACGGGACGTACCACCTCTCGAACGCCGGCGCCTGCTCGCGAAAGACGTGGGGTGAAGAGGTGCTACGGCTCGCCGGGCTGGATGTGCCGATCGAAGAGGTGACCCAGGCTGACTTCGACGCGCCGTACCGCAAGCCGGTAGTCTCGACACTCGCGAACAAGCGCGCGGCGTCTTACGGGATCACGCTGCGGCCGTGGCAAGAAGCGCTCTACGAACACATGCGGATCACGGGAGCGCTCGCCCCGCAAGGAACGCAAGCGTGAGAGAAAAGACCAACGGTAACGGGGCAAACTTCTCGGCTCCTCAGCAGTCAGTTGGCGCCCCGAGGCCGCGTGCTTCGATGAGCGAGTGGCACGAGCACGAAGAACAGCCGGAGGCACCTCTCGCTTTGCAGCGGGAGCTTCCACCACAGACGCAGTACGCTGACATTCCGACCAGCGTCGAGACGGGCCCCACGTCGCCGATCAAGCGCCTCGTGGACATCAGCATGGGAGGGATCCTGATCGGGATTCTCTGGCCGGTGTTCGCGCTGGCTGCCGCGCTGATCAAGATGGAGTCGCCGGGCCCGGTGCTGATCAAGCAGGACCGCATCGGGCTGGACGGGCGCGGCTTCCGCTTCCTCAAGTTCCGGACGATGCACCACCGCGACACTCCTGACGACCTGCACGAACGTATCCCCACCGGCGACCTCACCCAGCGCCTCCTCAGCCCGCCCGGCCGCCCGGCGAACGCTACGGCGATCGGCTGGTCACTGCGCAAGACGACGGTGGACGAGCTGCCGCAGTTGGTGAACGTGGTGCGCGGAGACATGAGCCTCGTCGGACCCCGGCCGGACATTCCAGAGATCGTCGATGCCTGGCCGCCCGAGTTCCGGCAGCGTCACCAGGTGAAGCCGGGGATGACAGGTCTCGCTCAGGTCAACGGCCGGTCTGACCTTACGCACTACGAGAAGGTAAAGTACGACCTGCGCTACGTGCGCAACCACCCCATAGCCCTCGATGTCCAGATACTCCTCAAGACGGTGAAACTTGTCTTCAGCAAGAAGGGGGCGCGGTAGCACGCCAACGCGAACATCGCGGGGCGGACGCCAGCGCGCACCCACCTCCCGGCTCCGGATACTCTTTCTCGCCTCGCAGTTCCCCTTCCCGGCGGACAGCGGCGCGACGATCAAGACGCTGTCGATCGTCGAGCACCTGCGCCGGTTCCACGAACTGCGTCTCGTCGGGTTCACGCGCGCGCCACTGAGTGAGGAGCAGTCCGCGTGGGCAGCCAACCTTGGCGTCGTGCGGACGCTTCAGCACCAGCAGGCGCGCAGCCCGGCCAGTTTCGCCCGCAGCTATCTGAAGCGCGTGCCGATGAGCGTCGAGCGCAACCGCAACGCCGAGATGCAGAAGCTCGTGGCGACGGAAGTTGCCGAGTTCGAGCCGGACGCGATCCTCGTGGACGGCTGGCTGATGGCCCAGTACCTGCCGGACGACTTCGCCGGACTGAAGCTGCTGCACGAGCACAACGCCGAGTTCCAGCTCTGGGAGCGCCAGGCCGCCGTCGAAGGCTTCGGCCGGCGCTGGCTCGTCTCGCGAGAGGCCGGACGGGTGAAGAAGTACGAGGCCGCGATCCTCCAGCGCTTCGATACGGTGTTTGTGGTCTCGGAGGAAGACCGACGCGCGCTGCGTGACCTCGGCGCGGAGACTGCGAAGCTGCGGGTGCTCCCCAACATCCCGGACGCGAGCCTGCTCGACCTGCCATCGCCAGCGTTCGACAAGACCGAGCCACTCGTCCTCTACTTCGGCACGCTGAGCTGGCAACCGAACATCGACGGCGTGGAACGGATGCTCTCGATCTTCCGGTTCGTCCGCAAGCGTCTGCCGGAAGCGCGGCTGATTGTCGCCGGCAAAGGCGCCCCCGAATCGCTTGCGGAGAGGATCCGGGCGGCTGAGGGGGCCGAGTTCTTCGGTGAGGTGGATGAGCCGGAGGACCTCTACAAGCGGGCGCGCGTGCTGGTGGATGCGGCGAAGACGGGCGGGGGAACCCGGCTCAAGGTGCTGAACGCGCTCGCCCGCGGAATCCCGGTTGTGGCCAGCTTCGAGGCGGCGCGGGGGCTGGACATCGTGCCCAACGAGCACTTACTCGTCGCCCGCAACGACCACCTGATGGCGGAAGCCGTGATAACGCTGCTTGAAGAGCCCGACCGCTGGACCGTGCTCAGCCAGAACGGCCGCGCCCTCATCCGCGCCCGCTACCAGCCCGGCACGGCGTTCCGCCAGCTCGATGAAGCGCTTGTCAAGTCGCCACGCCGCGCGGAATGAGCGATCACCCGCCGGTCGAAGTGCTCCGAGTCCGCTTTGATAACCTCACGCGCGCTGCGGCAGCACAGGCAATCGTCATCCTGGCGCGCACAGAGGGCAGGCACTACGTGGTCAAGCCGTATTCCGAGTTCCTCCCCCGCGCCCACCGCGACGCCGCCCTGCGAGGCATTCTGAACGGCGCTGACCTCTGCCTGGCGGACGGAGTGGGCATCCTCTGGGCCGCGCACTACCTTTCGCTGCCCGGAGGACGTCTGCGGGCGCTCGTGCAGCTCAAACTTTCGCTCGCGTCGCTGTTCCTGCGACCCGGTGCTATCCGCCGGCCTCTGCGCCAGCCGATGCGCGGCGTCGACCTGACGTGGGAGATGCTCGCGGAAGCGGAACGCGCTGGGCTCAGCGTCTACCTGCTCGGCGGCACGTGCGAGGAGGTGAGCGGGGCGGCTGCCCGCATCGCCGAGCGGCATCCATCGCTCAAGCTGGCGGGACACCGTGACGGCTACTTCAAACGCAAAGGCCCGCAGAACGAAGCAGTGATCGAGGCGATCAACGCCGCCTCGCCGGACCTGCTGCTGGTGGCAATGGGATACCCGCGACAGGAGCAGTGGATCGCCGCGAACCTGGAGCGCCTCAACGTCCGCGTCGCCGTAGCCGAGGGCGGGTCGTTCTCGTTCATCTCGGGAGCGATCCGGCGCGCCCCCGGCTGGATGCGCCGCTCCGGGCTCGAGTGGCTGTTCCGGCTGCTCCGCCAGCCCTCGCGCCTGCGGCGGCAATTGGCGTTGCCGGCGTTCGTAGCGTTGGTGGTACGCGAGCGGTTAGGCCGCGCCAAGCAGACGGATTAGTGGAAACTGCCCGGCCACGGTGTTGAACAGGCGCCGGTCCGCCGTCCAGAACTCGCAGTCGAGGGCCTGGGCAAGCGCGAGGT
>JANLRX010000131.1:0-1726 GCA_031362025.1 Chloroflexota bacterium | reverse complement strand
GCTGCCTTCGGGGGTGAAGGTCACTTCAAGGTCCGTGCTTTCGGAGGGGTCGCTGCCGGGGTGCCAGGTCATCGCGAACTGCGAGGGCGGGTCCCAGGCAGTGACTCTGCCCCAGAGCGATTCTTCACCGTCGCTCGACGTCTCGTAAACGCGACCGCCGACTCTCTCTTCGATCGTGACCGTGATCGCTTTCGCCTCAAAGACAGAGTGGGTGGCGAGCGGCCACCATGCGGCGGCGGTGAAGACTCGGAAGGCGAGTTCGGGCGGGGCGTTGACGGATATGGTCTTGCGGACGGCGAGGCTAGTCTGTTCTGGCATGGGCATCTCCTTTTGCTTCTCGCTCAACGGCGACCTTGAACGCATCGAGCACTTCTCCCCAGAACGAATCGAGGTATACCCGCAGCGCGTCCAACCCCTCGGGCGCGACGCTGTACATGTTGCGCGTTCCCTGTCGCCGCTCGCGGACGAGATCAGCCTCGCGGAGTACACGCAGGTGCTGGGACACGGCGGGACGGGATACTGGCAGGCCGGCAGCGATCTCTCCGACGGCGCACGGGCCTCCGCGCAACCGCTCGAAGATGGCGCGGCGGGTGGGGTCTGCAAGTGCCTGGAGTGCCCTCTCGTAAGTCATTGCTTACGGTAAGCTATCACTTACATATGGTGCCAGTCAAGCCTCGCCGCTGCAACGATCCGGCGGTATACTCGCCGCTATGAGGATTGGAGCACACGTTAGCTCAGGCGGCGGCGTCGACAAGGCGATCGACCGCGCGGTGGCGTTGGGTGCGGAGACGATCCAGATCTTTAGCGGCGCGCCCCAGGCCTGGCGACGGAAGAACTACACGGCCGCGGAAGTCGAAGCATACAAAGCGAAAGCAGAGGAGCACGACGTCGGGCCAGCGTTCATCCACGGCCTCTACCTGGTGAACCTGGCCAGCCAGAACCCGGACCTGATCGCCAAGTCCTACGAAGCGCTCGTGTTGGAGATGCACGCGGCTTCGCTGATCGGCGCGAAGGGCGTGATCTTCCACCTCGGTTCGCACAAGGGCGCCGGCTACGACGCCTGTGTGGACCAGGTGATCGAGCAATCGCGCCGGATCCTGGACGCGACACCGCCGGATACCTGGCTCATCCTGGAGAACAGCGCCGGCATGGGCGGCGCGATCGGCTCCAAGTTCGCTGAGCTGGGGAAGATCGCCCGCGACCTGGGAGGCGACCGCGTGAAGGTCTGCCTCGACACCTGCCATACTTTCGCCGCGGGCTACGAGATGGCGACGCGCAAGGGCCTCGACGCGACGATGGCGGAATTCGACAAGGAAATCGGTCTCGAAAAGCTGGTGGCGGTGCACGCCAACGACTCGAAGCAGCCGTTGGGCGCCGGGATGGACCGGCACGCCAACATCGGCGAAGGGCACATCGGGCGAGACGGGTTCCTGAACATCATGTCGCACCCAGCGTTTGCGGAGGTGCCGTTCTTGCTGGAAGTGCCGGGCTTCGACGACTCCGGGCCGGACGCCCAGAACGTGGCGATCCTGAAAGAGCTGCGCTCAGCGGCTGGCGGCTAATTCACCGCACTTTCACGTTATTCTTCACAGCGCGCAGGAGTAAATCTCATCAAAACGTTGACTTCGTGACGGAGAATACTACTCTATAGGGGCTAGAAGGACACAACGTGAGCACGAAGCCAAGGGAGTTCCTGCCAGTTCAACCCGCCGCGGCCAGCGGTGAC
>JANLRX010000098.1:0-2071 GCA_031362025.1 Chloroflexota bacterium | reverse complement strand
GTGTCGCAGTCCATCATGAAGCTGATCGTGCCCGTCGGTGCGATCACCGTCGCCTGCGAGTTGCGGTAACCGTACTGTCGCCCTTGTTCGACCGCTTCCGCCCAGCAGGCCTTACCCGCGGCGACCAGGTACTCCGGCGTGCGCGTGCCGTCCACCAGGTTCGCGGCGGCGCGGTGCTTCTCCATCACCTGGATCATCGGCTCGGAGTTGATCGCGTAACCTTCGAAGGGGCCCATGCGCGCGGCGATCTGCGCGGACGTGGCGTACGCCTGCCCCGTCATGATCGCGGCGAGAGCGCCGGCCCAGGCGCGGCCGTCGTCGGAGTCGTACGGAACGCCGAGGCACATGAGCGCGGCGCCGAGGTTCGAGAACCCGAGTCCGAGCTGGCGGAAGTCGAGCGCGTTCTGGTGGATCTTTGGCGTCGGGTAGCTGGAGTTCCCGACGATGATCTCCTGCGCCATGATGCTCAGCGCGACGACCGCGCGGTAAGCCTGCACGTCGAAGTCGCCGTCCTCATCGAGGAACTTGAGCAGGTTGATCGAGGCCAGGTTGCAGGCGCTGTCGTCGATGTGCATGTACTCAGAGCAGGGGTTGCTGGCGTTGATCGGCCCGGTGTTCGGGCAGGTGTGCCAGTCGTTGATCGTCGTGTGGAACTGCATGCCCGGGTCGGCGCACTCCCAGCCGGCCTGCGCGATCTGGCGCATCAGCCCGCGCGCGTCCATCTCCGCCGCGACCTCGCCGCTGGTGACGAAGCGGGTGTACCACTTGCCGTCCGTCAGCACCGCGTTCATGAAGTCGTCGGTCACGCGGACGGAGTTGTTCGCGTTCTGGTACTGGATGCTGATCCAGGCCTCGCCATCGAGCGACATGTCGTAGCCGGCCTCGCCCAGCGCGTAGGCCTTCTTCTCCTCGCGCGCCTTGGACCAGACGAATTCCTCGATGTCAGGGTGATCCGCGTTGAGGACGACCATCTTGGCCGCGCGCCGGGTCTTGCCACCCGACTTGATCGTGCCGGCGACGGAGTCCGCGCCGCGCATGAACGACACCGGCCCGGAGGCCAGCCCACCCGCCGTCACGTGCTCGCGGGAGCTGCGCAACGCCGAGAGGTTGATCCCGGATCCGGAACCGCCCTTGAAGATCTTCCCTTCGGTCCGGTACCACTCCAGGATCGAGTCGATGTCGTCATCGATCGAGAGGATGAAGCAGGCGGAGCACTGGGGGTTCGCCTCCACGCCGACGTTGAACCACACCGGCGAGTTGAAGCAGAGGTACTGGTTCACCAGTGCGTACTTCAGCTCGCTGTGGAAGGTGTCGCGTTCGTCTTCCGTGGTGAAGTAGCCGTCCTTCCAGCCCCACTCGCTGACGGCGTTGATCACGCGGTCGATGAGCTGGCGGACGGAGCGCTCGCGGAAGAGGCCGTCTTTCGGCTTGAGGGGGCCGCGGAAGTACTTCGAGGCGACGACGTTGGTGGCGTTCTGGGACCAGGACGCGGGTAGCTCGCAGTCGTGTTGTTCGAAGACGTTTTTGCCGTCGCCGCCCTGGATGACAGCGGAGCGGATCTCCCACGCCAGCTCGTCGTAGGGATCGGACTCCGGGCGGGTAAAGTACCGCGTGATCGGCAGGTGGGCCTGCGCGTTGCGGACGATGTTGCCGGAAGCGGCTGCGGTTCCGCGTTCCTCATGTGCGAGCGTCATTGCTGGTCCCCTCTTCTTCCTCTATGCCTGGCTGGATGGGGTGCGTTTGCTTCCACGCCGGAGCGATCCGCTCCGGCCTCTCTCCCCCGGTAGGGATCGAGATGTTTGTTGCCGTTTAGCCTGGTAATTCCTGGATGCGTACGATGCGAGTCTTCGGGATGTCCAGCACCGCCTGGTCGGCCTCACGCTCGTGGGTGAAGAGCACGACTCTATCGGTGTCGACGCGCCAGCCGTCGGCGTAGACTTCCTCCGTCCTGGCGGCCACGTTGAAGCTTTCGGTTGGCCGGTACATAACGCGATATCGCTTCATTGCTGTACCTCCTGTGCGGTGCTAGCGGTGAATCATGGATCCGAGTACGAACGATGCTTCTGGTCTG
>JANLRX010000068.1:0-1958 GCA_031362025.1 Chloroflexota bacterium | reverse complement strand
CGCTCCGCTCCGGTCGAGATGACAGGCGTTGGGGATGCGGTCGAGATGACAGGCGTTGGAGGCTCCCCCCGTCACGGCGGGATGGGAAGGTGTCGAGAGAGGCATTTTAGCCTGAGCTAAGTTTGTTTATTTTCGTAACCTAATATCGCCGTGAAATGATGGCCCCTCCAGTGGGAAAGGGGTAGTATAAGGGCCGTGATTGGCGCGCGGAGCGACTACTTGCGAGAGGCGACCCCGGCTATTCACATCTCACCCGAAAACATCCTGAGCGCTCCAACTGGATTAGGCGAGGCGGCCCCTTTTCGGCCGCCCATGGAGGACCGTTCGCATGCGGGATCCTAAGAAAGACGTGGCTTCATGGTTTATGTGATGAACGGCGCCTGGACTCAGCAGGGGCGCGTCAACGCTATCGAAAAGGCGGTCGCCGAGATATACGAGCGGTACTTCGCAAAGGGGCCGCGGTGGGTGGCGAAGCACCTTCCGCAGCGCAACCAGATGAAGGATTGGTCGGGCAAGCTGAGCAACGAGTCGAAGGAGATCCTGGTCGGGGACTTCGGCGTGGAGTCGTTCATCGAGGACTACGCGCAGCTCTCGATCCTGGCGTCGGGCGACAGCGCGGCGACGCGGCAGACCTACGTGCAGTGGGTGTACGACGAGAACCGCCACAGCAAGGCGCTGTGGTACTCGCTGGTGGACTCCGGCCTGTGCACCGGCGAATACCTGGACGCGTACGCGACTGAGTGCAATGAAGACACGTGGACGTTCGAGCGACAGACGGGGCATGAGGCGACGCCGGAACGCGGCGCGGCCTATGCGATCGCGCAGGAGCGTCAGACGAAGATCAACTACCGCGACATGCAGAAGCGCGTGTGGGGCGAGTACGGGAACCCGACGGACGAAGCGGGCAAGCCTGTGTACCCAGCCATCGCCGGAGTGCTCGGAACGCTGTCAACTGACGAGGGTTTCCATGAGGGCGTGTTCCGCCAGATTACCCGCGCGTACCTGAAGCACTGGCCCGACAAGGCGCTGCAGGCGATGTGGGACGTGTACGAGAAGTACCGGATGCCGATCGTGCGGCTGCCGAACGCGGAGGCGTTCATCGACGCGGTGCTTACGACGGGTATCGACTCGCCACGACAGGTGATCAAGGGAGTGCTGGAGCCGACGTACCAGGCGATGGGCCTGGAGAGCCGCGGGGCGGTCCGCCGGGCCGCTCGCGAGAGCTGGGATCTTCCTGACGGGGCGATTCTGCAGGTTGGTGACGAGCCGTTCGAGGGCGTGTCGGAAGGGGCGATCCCGTACGTGATGGCGCCGGACGGCAGGCTTTCGCCGGCTGTTGCGGCTGCTAGCTAGCCTGCCGTAGCTCAGCGGTAAAGCATCTGCTTCCCACTAGAGGGTCCGCGTGGTTTAGGCTTCCTGTCGCGTACAATTCCCGCCATGGAGCGTGAGGTCCGATACTGCACGACCGAAGACGGGGTTCGCATCGCGTACTGCGTGGAGGGTGAAGGAACGCCGTTGTTTTGGTGCCCGGTCTTTGTCGAGTCTTTCTCGCTCGCCGACCGGCACCCGGTGTATGGGCGGTTGCTGGCGGAACTGTCACGCCGATGGACGGTCGTCAGGTACGATGCCCGAGGGACAGGGCTTTCCGATCGGGAGGTGACTGACTTCTCCGGCGCGGCCTTGGCAATGGATATCGCCGCCGTCGCCAGGGCGTCCGGGCTGGAGCCGCTCGCGATCTGGGGAAATACGCTGAGCGGCCCGCGCGCGATCATGTACGCGTCCCTCTACCCCAAGTCTGTAAGCCACCTGGTGCTTTATGACACTTTTTTCCGCCCGGACGGTTCGCTTCCCATCGCAGCAGCCCACGCGCTGGTGGACCTTGCTCGATCGAACTGGAAGTTGGCCGCGCAAGCCGTGGGGGGATTGGCTTTCGCGACTATCGACGACCCGGCGCTCGG
>JANLRX010000511.1:0-1956 GCA_031362025.1 Chloroflexota bacterium | reverse complement strand
CCGCGCTGGAGCCAGACAACTTCCGTGCGGGGGACCATGACCTCGTTGACACGGCGGTCGCCGAAGCTAAAGACGCCGCTGAGTAGCTCTGCTTCTTCCTCTTCGAGGAGACCGGCCTGGGCACTCTGCGTGACGAGGAGGTTGATCTCCTCCGGCGTATGCACGCTGTGCGCCCCCCCTTTCGCGGCGATCATGCCGAACGGGCGGAGGAGACTGTTCGCGAGACCGTTCAGCACCCAGATGGCGGGCCAGAAGGCGATCCGGAAGACTTCGACGGGAGCGACGGTGGCCATCGAGACTTTCTCCGGGCTGAAGAGCGCCATGCTCTTGGGTGCGAGCTCACCGAGGACGATGTGCAAGGCCGTGATGATGGCGAAGGCGATGGGGACAGCGATGGCATGGGAGGAGACGCCGGCGAACTTCTCGCCGAATGCGTCTTCCATGGCAGGCTCGAGCAGGCTGGCAAGCAGAGGCTCGCCCATGAAGCCGAGGCCGATGCTGGCGATGGTAATGCCGAGCTGTGTGGCGGCGAGATAGTTGTTGAGGTTGTTTATCGCTCGGACGGAGAGCCGGGCGAGGGCGTTGCCGTCCTCGGCGAGAGTCTCGATGCGGCTGCGGCGGACGGCGACGATGGAGAACTCAGCGGCGACAAATAGGCCGTTGAGTAAAACGAGGGCTACGACCAGCAACAGCCGTAGCGTGATGGATAAGATGTCGTCCATGAAAGCGAGCCGGCCACTGAAGGCCGACCCGCACTTCAGTATAGCGTGAGTAGCAAGTAGACAGTAGCGGGGGAGTAGCCAGGAGCAAGTAGCAAGTAGCCAGAACGGCGGTCCGCGCTTACGCTTGGGTCATGTCACTTGTAGTTACGGTTTATGTGCCCAGCGGAATTGTTATGGCCGGCGATTCCCGGATGTCCGGGATGTTCACGGAGGAGCGCGAAGAGAAGGGCGAGAAGTTCCGCTTGCAGCAGCAGCTGGTGCTTTCGGACAGCGCTTATAAGGTCGTCGAGCTGCAGAAGGTGCCGATCGGGATCAGCGTTTACGACGCGGGCGTGATCGACAACCAGCCGGTGGATAGCCACGTCCGGCGGTTCGAGCAAGAGTCGCTGGTTCCAGGCGACACGGCGATGATCGTGGCGGAGAAGATGCTGGCGTACTTCAAGGAGCGGCATCCCGGAGTGGGCGTTGGGTTTCACATCGCGGGTTATCGAGCGATCGAAGGGAAAGCGAGCGAGCCTTACGTTTTCGTCGGGCATACGACTAACGAGCAGCGATTGTCTCGGGCTAATGCGGGTGAGGACGGGGTGGTGCGCTACGGGACGAGCTTTGCGGGCGATGCGACGGTGGCGAACCGGCTGATCGATCAGACGCACCTACCGAGGTTCGATGCGATGCCGCTGCAGGACGCCGTGGACTACGCGGTGCACTTGATCCGGACGACGATCGAGACGCTACGGTTCGAGCCGCGGTACCCGTCGGTGGGAGGGGAGATCGATGTGCTGGTGGTGAAGCCGGACGGGATGCAGTGGGTGCAGCGGAAGCACCTGCGGGGCGAGGGCGTTTAGCCACGGATTAACACGGATTTGCACGGATTTGTTTGGTCAGTGGTTGACCGTTCGCGGTGAGTTCGGGTAGTTAGCCCGCGTCTTTAATTAGCTGTTCGGCGGCGGTGCGGGGGTCGATTTCGCGGATGGCGATGCGTTCGGCGAGATCGTCGATGGCGCCGTTCTGGCCGCTGAGGACGCGCTCCATGAGGATGCCCTGGGTGGTGCCGAGCAGTTGCTTGCGGGCGCGGTCGCGGAGCATCGCTTCGCGGCGGCCGGACTCGGCGAGGTAGGCCTGGTGCTTGTCGACGGCGTCGATGACTTCGGCGATGCCCTGCTCCTTGTGCGCGACGGTCTTGAGGATGGGGACGTCCCAGCCGGCGTGGCGCTGGAGGTCGGTGTAGATGTGC
>JANLRX010000507.1:0-2841 GCA_031362025.1 Chloroflexota bacterium | reverse complement strand
GCTGAAGGTCAGTTACACGACGTCTTAGAAGGGGGTTTAGCATGCGCCTCCCGACAGCTCTACAAGAACGGCGCTTCTCGCTTGAGATAGCGCTTCTGATCCAGGCCGCACTGCTGATCTTTGTATTCACGATCTGTATTGGCATTCTGAACGGGACGGACCTGGTGGACTTCGATCAGCGGATCATCCTGGCGCATGTCCACACGGGGACGCTGGGTTGGCTCACGCTGTGCGTCTTCGCCGCGTCGCTGTGGCTATTTGGCGAGGGGCCGATGACGCGCGGGCAGGAGATGCACGCGCGGGCCACGAGCTTCGCCGCCGTGCCGGTGTTCATCATCTACAACTACGCGTTTGCAACGACGTACAGTGAGTTCCGCCCGGCGATGGGCACGCTCTCGGCACTGATCATCGCTGGATTCCTTGCCTGGGTAGTCGTGCGAGCGCGCGTGGTCGAGTTGACGACGCCGCATGTCGGGATCCTCGTGGCGGTCGCGACGTCGGTGGTGGGGGCTGTGCTCGGAGTGCTACTCGGGATGCGGCTGGCGACGGGCGACAACTGGATCCCGGAGGGCGGCGAGGACGCGCATCCGGCGACGATGGTGGTGGGGTTCCTGATCCCGGTGGCGATGGCGCTGGGCGAGTGGGCGCTGACGTGGCCGCGTCCGGTTCCGGTGACGCGGCTGGGAGTGGTGCAGATGATGTTGCCATTCATTGGCGGAGTGATGCTGATGACGGGCCTGCTCTGGGGGGTCGATCCGCTCGTCCAGCTAAGCCTGCCGTTGGAGCTGGCGGGCATCGGAATCTACATCTACCGGATGCGGGAGCCATTGTTGGCGGCGCTGAAGCCGGGGGCAACGTGGGCTTCGCGGTTTGCGGCGGTCAGTCCGCCGTACCTGTTCGTGGTGATCGCGCTGTTTATCTACCTGATCGGCAAGTACGAGGGCGACGCGGATCTGATCCCGGAGCACCGAATTATTGCGATCGACCACCTGACGTTCATCAGAGCGATGACGAACGCGATCTTCGGGCTGCTGTTCACGATGCTGGGGGCCAGGTTCCGGCGCTGGCCGCTGCTGCCAGCGGTCATCTTCGTCGCAGTGAACGTGGGGCTGGTGCTCTTCGTGCTGGGGTTGTACACCGATACGACGACGCTGAAGCGAATCGGGACGCCGGCGCTGGGAACGGCTCTGTTGGTGGGTATCCTCAGCTTCACTTACGCGATTGTGACGCCGGACCCGGATTCGACGGACGATGTCGTTGCGCCGCAGGGGCGCGTCGCGTAATGTTCAGTCTCGGCGCGCCAGACCGTATGTGATGTTAGAAGGATGCGAAACGTGAGTTCCCTCACCCCTAACCCCTCTCCCGCTGCACGGGCGAGGGGCATCAGGCTCCCCAGACCCGGGTCGTCCGTCAGGAAAGCTGCACGGGATAACCGTCGAGCGCCGACCAAATCAGAAGATATCCTGTGGGGAGCCTTGCGGAACCGCAAATTCTGGAGCGTGAATTTCCGACGACAGGTCCCCCTCGGCTCGTTTATTCTCGACTTCTACTGCGCCGAACTAGCTCTCGCGATCGAGATTGATGGGCCGATTCATCGCGGGCAACTGGATGCAGACCGATTGAGGCAGCGTGCGATCGAAGAGCTCGGCGTCCGTTTCGTCAGGGTCAGCGCCCAGGAAGTCGAGGAGAACTTGGCGCTCGTCCTTGGCACCATTCGCGCCGGCATAGAGCACCCCTCGACCGCGCACGGGAGAGGGACCGGGGGTGAGGGCCGTTGAGATTTTACGAATTCGAAGCGAAGAAATTGCTCGCGATGCAGGGCGTCCGTTTGCCGCACGGCGGGACGGCTGAGCAGCCGCAGGACGCCCGGCGGATCGCGATTGAGATTGACGGGCCGGTGGTGCTGAAGTCGCAGGTGTTGGCGGGCGGGCGGATGAAGGCGGGCGGGGTGAAGTTTGCCGACACGCCGGACGAAGCGGAGGCCGCGTGCCTGGAGATCCTGAAGCTTTCGATCAAGGATCAGTTGCCGGTGAACGTGCTGGTGGAGGCGAAGGCGCCCGTCGCGAAGGAGTACTACGTCGGCGTGATTTACGACGGGGTGGCGAAGCTGCCAGTGATGATCGTCAGCGATATGGGCGGGATCGACATCGAAGAGGTGGCGGAGACGCACCCGCAGCACGTGTCGAAGACGCACTTCTCGACGCTCGTGCCGTTTACGGACTACAAGGCGAAAGAGGCGGTCGCGGCGCTGGGAATCACGGGGACGGACCTGAACCAGCTCACGAACACGCTGGCACGGCTGGTGCGCACGTTCCTCGCGTATGACCTGACGCTGGCCGAGATCAACCCGCTGGCAAAGCTTGAAGACGGCTCGTTCGTGGTGCTGGACTGCCACCTCGACATGGAAGAAGAGGCACGCGAACGGCACCAGAAGTCGGTGCTGGACGACCTGGGTATCGGCGCGGACGAAATGCGGCAGGGCCGGCCCCCGACGGAATTCGAGATGCGGGGAGCACGGATCGATTCGGTGGACCACCGAGGTGTCGCCGGGCGGGTCGTGGAGTTCGACGGAGACCTGGGGTTGGTGATCGGCGCGGGCGGTGGCTCGCTGACGATCTTTGACGCGATTCAGAAGTACGGCGGGAAACCGGCGAACTACTGCGAGATCGGCGGGAACCCGAGCGTGCTAAAGGCGGCCGAGCTGACGAAGCTGATCCTGAGCAAGCCGGGCATCAAGAAGATCGCCGTGATTATGAACGTGGTCTCGAACACGCGCGTGGACATCGTGGCACGCGGGGTGATCAAGGGTGTGATCGAGATGGGGATGGTGCCAGCCGACAC
>JANLRX010000487.1:0-2635 GCA_031362025.1 Chloroflexota bacterium | reverse complement strand
CCCCGCCCAAGCACAAGGAAGTTCTTGCATCTGTGCAGCTTGTGCGCCAGCTTCTCGATCTCCGGCTCGTGCTTCAGCATCTCGCCGGTCAGGTTGGGCAGGCGCGCCAGCGGCTCCAGGAACCCCGCCATCCGCTCCCGGTCGATCTTCCCGCGCTCCTGCGCCAGGTAAAGCGCCAGCAGATAGAGTGCCGTGATCGAGGCCGTGTAAGTCTTCGTGCTCGCCACACCGACTTCGAGTCCGCAGCGGGTGTACACCGTACCGTCTGCGACGCGGCTCGCCTGGCTCCCCGGCACGTTCGTGATCGCGATCTGCAGGCACCCCTTGCGCCCCGCCTCCTCCATCGCCGCGAGCGTGTCCACCGTCTCCCCGGACTGCGTGACCGACACCACCAGCGTCTCCGGCCCAATCAGCGGGTTCCTGTACCGCAACTCCGAGGCGTTATCGATCTCCGCGGGGATCCCGGCGATCTGCTCCATGTAGTACCGCCCCACCATCGCCGAGTGCAGGCTCGTCCCCATCCCAACGAGCAGCACCCGCTCGATCTTCCGCAGGCGCTCCGGTGTCAGGTTCTCCTCGTCCAGCTCCACCCGCGACTCACCGAATAGCGCCCGGCCGCGGATCGTGTCCAGTAACCCCTCCGGCTGCTCCGCGATCTCCTTCTGCATAAAGTGCTTGTAGCTGCCCTTCGCCGCCGACAGCGCGTCCAGCGGCACGTCCTCCGGCATCCGGGTGATCGGCAACCCCTCGTGGCAATAGTCCACGCCCGTCGCCGTCACCCGCGCCGTGTCCCCATGCTCCAGGAACACCAGGCTCCGCGTGTGCGGCAGCAGCGCAGGCAGGTCGCTCGCGATGAACGTCTCGCCGTCCCCGTACCCAATCACCACGCCGCCCGCGTTCCCCACCCGCCCGGCCACGATCGTCCCCGGCTCCGACTTGCTCATCACCAGGATCGCGTGGGCGCCCTGCAGCTCCTTGATCGTGCTCATCAGCGCGTCGTGCAGGCTCTTCCCGGCCTTGACCTTCTCCTCGATCAGGTGCGGGATGACCTCCGTGTCCGTCTCCGAGATGAACCCATGCCCGCCGTCCACCAGCTTCCGCCGCAGCTCCCGGTGGTTCTCCACGATCCCGTTGTGGATCACGACGATGTCGCCCGAACAGTCGGTGTGCGGGTGCGCGTTCACATCGGAGGGTCGCCCATGCGTCGCCCAGCGCGTGTGCCCGATCCCCTGCTTGCCGTGCGGCCACTGGTCTTCGAGCTGCGTCGCCAGCCCCGCGATCTTGCCTTCCTTCTTCCGGACTTCCAGATCGCCCCTGTCGTTCAGCACCGCGATCCCCACGCTGTCGTACCCGCGGTACTCCAGCCGGCGCAGCCCATCGATGATGACCGGCGCCGCTTCCTGTTCACCTACATATCCGATGATCCCGCACATATCTCACCTCCAGAAGCGCTGTCTGTGACAACGCCGCCGCGACTCAATCCGGTTCGGTTGCCACCGCCTGCCTCTCCACCGTCGCCTGCCCGTAAGCCCCCCGGAACTCCTCCGGCAGCATCTCCGCGATCGCCGTCATGATCTTGCGTGTGCCCTCCGCCACGTCCGCTCGCGTGATCTTCTTCCCCGCCTCCAACTTAAACGGCTTCCCCAAACGCACATGCACCGTCGTTCGCTTCAACATATCGCGCGGCAGCTTCACATGCTCCGTCCCCCACAGCGCGATCGGCACCACCGGCGCCCCGGATCGCAGCGCGATCAGCGCCGACCCTGGCTCGCCTTCCTTCAACCCTTTGCCGTGGCTCCGCGTGCCCTCCGGAAACATCCCCAGGCACCCGCCCTCGTCCAGCAGCCTCTGAGCCTCCCGCAGCGCGTGCAGGTCCGCATCGAAGCGCTTCACCGGTATCATCCCCGACACCTTGAACAGCCACCCGATCACCGGCGTCTTGAACCACTCTGCCTTCGTCAGCCAGCTAATGTTCCGCCGCACCGCGTAGTCCAGCACTGGCGGGTCCGCATTGTTCATGTGATTCGAGACCACGATCACCGGCCCCGTCTTCGGCACGTTGTTCTTCCCCTTGATATCGCGCTTCGTGCAGAAGAACACCAGGATGTGTACCCACCCGGAGTTCAGCCTGTAGAAGAACTCGTTCATCCACCGCCTCACGACCGACCCACCAAACCCAGCACGCGCTCCAGCACCCCGTCCTCCGACAGCCCGTCCGTCACGATGATCACCGCGTCGTCCGCCGGCTTCAGCGGCGACACCTCGCGCTCCGTATCGATCTGATCGCGCCGCCGCAAGTCCTGCAGCACGATATCCTCCGTCACCTCGCTGCCGTTCTTCACAAACTCCGCGTGCCGCCGCCGCGCCCGTTCCTCCGGCGACGCATCCAGGTACACCTTCAGGTCCGCGTCCGGAAGCACCACCGTCCCGATGTCCCGCCCCACCATCACGATCGGGGTCTTCCCGGCGAACTCACGCTGCTTCCGCACCAGCGCTTCGCGCACCCCCGGCACCCGCGACACCAGCGACACGTTCTCGTCCACCTCCGGCGCCCGCAGCCGCTCCGTCACATCCCTACCGTCCACCGAGATCCGCGAATGCTCATCCGACCCCGGTGCAGGCAACAAAACATCGA
>JANLRX010000455.1:0-2258 GCA_031362025.1 Chloroflexota bacterium | reverse complement strand
CGCGTATACCCCATCGCCGCGACAGGGGTCACGACTGACCCGCCGCCGACCCAAACGCAATTCGTTTATCCGTTGCGCCGCATCTGTCCGCCGGGGCGGAGGCAATTCGAATGTGAGACAGCGCCCCCTCAGTTAACCCGGTAGCGCAGCGCCCCCAGCGCCAACGTCAACGTGAACACGCCTAGCCCCACGATCGCCGCCAGCGCCTCCGCCAGCCGCTTCCACTCCCAACCCTCCAGGATCAGCGAGCGCATCCCCTGCAGGATGTACGTCACCGGGTTCATCGTCGCCAGGAACTCCAGCCAGCCGTCGAAGAACTCCTTCGGCGCGAACGCCGGCGAGAGGAACAGCAGCGGGAAGAAGATCAGGAACCCGGCCTGGGCCGCCTGCACGTTCCCTGTCCGCAACCCGATCGCCAGTCCGAACCCCGCATAGGCCGGCGCGAACAACCCGGCCAGTAACACCAGCACCACCGCACCCAGCGGCCCCGACTCCATCCCCGACCCGAACAGCAGGCCAACGGTCACTATCAGCGCCGTTATCGCCATCGCCCGCACCGAATCCGCCCAGAGCCGGCCCAGGATCAGCGCCAACCGCGGCGTCGGCGTTAGCAGCAGCTTGTCGAAGTACCCTCGCTCGATATCGATCACAATCGCGAACGCTGATACGCCCGCCGCCCCCGCCGTGCCCTGCAGGATCGCCACCGGCATCTGGAATCCTGTGTAGTTGTCGATCCCGAACGCTTGCCCCGAGATGTTCCCGATCGCCCCGACCGTCACGGCGAAAAAGAACATCGGGATGAAGATGTTCTGGATCTCCATGCCCGGCTGACGCACTGTCTCTCGCAGGGCCCGTTGCATCAGCAGGAAGCTCGCCCTAAACAGTCGTGTCATTCGGTCGTCCCCCTGGTTGCGACGTCTTCGATCGGCAGGTCAACGCCGGTCATCCGCAGGAAAACGTCGTCGAGCGTGGGCCGCTTCAGCGCCATCTCCTGCACCGGGATCGAAGCCTCATCCAGCGCCCGCACGATCGGCGCGATCGCCGCCTTGCCCTCCCGCACGAAGATCACGATCGAGTCCTCATGCACGCGCACGTCCTCCAGCCCCGGCAGGCCCTGCACCGATTGCACCGCGCGTTCCAGGATCCCGTCGCCATCGTTCTCAACGTGTACCGTGATCACGTCCGCGCCGACCGATGCCTTAAGCTCCTCCGGCGAGCCCTGTGCCACGATCTTCCCGCGGTCCATGATCGCCACGTCGTGCGCCAGGCGGTCCGCTTCCTCCAGGTACTGCGTCGTCAGGAAGAACGTCACGCCCTCGTCCTGGTTCAGCTTCGATACGTATTGCCAGATGCCCTCCCGGCTGATCGGGTCGAGGCCCGTCGTCGGCTCGTCGAGGAACACCACCTTCGGGCGATGCACAAGCGCTGCCGCCAGGTCCAGGCGCCGCCGCATCCCGCCGGAGTACCCCTTCACGGCCCGGTCCTCCGCCTCCAGCAAATCGACGACCTCCAACAGGTGGCTCACCCGCGCCTTCACCTCACCCCCCGGCACACCGTAGAGCCGGGCCTGCAGCGTCAGTAGCTCGCGCCCCGTCTGGATCTCGTCCAGCGACGCGTCCTGCAGCGCCACCCCGATGCTCGCACGCACCTTGTCCGCGTGATGCACCACGTCCACACCCTGCACCGACGCCTTGCCCGCGGTCGGGCGCAGCAGCGTCGTCAGCATCCGCACCGTAGTCGTCTTCCCGGAGCCGTTCGCGCCCAAGAACCCGAAGATCTGCCCCTCCGGTACGTCCAGGTTGATCCCGTCCACCGCCCGGATATCAGGCGAAAAGACCTTCGTCAGCCCTTCCGCAATGATCGCACTCACTCGCCCGATTATAGAGATAGCCCGCGATAGGGATCGTGATAAATGTCACTCCGACGCGTAACGTCTGCCGCTCTCACGACATCTTAACAACACCCGAACGGACAGACAAATGATGCGACGAACCATGCGCCGACAACCCATGAAGCTCCAGCTCCAACAGCACTGGCGCGAAGACATCCGCTCCCAGGCCACCACGGTCACCGCCGAAAAGCTGGCTAAGCCGACCCGTCGCCAGCCCCGCGCCATCTAAAAGCCCTCGTCAACCTCCCGCCGCAGTCCAGCGCTATCTGCTTATCCGCTAACTATCTGCTGTGAGTCAGCGTCCCAACTGCCCCAATTGAGACGCGACCGGCGAATTGAAGCGCTACCCGATGAACCAGTTCGAGCT
>JANLRX010000418.1:0-9109 GCA_031362025.1 Chloroflexota bacterium | reverse complement strand
CCGATGAAGATGACCACGATCAGCCCGAGGCCGGCGCCCCAGACCCAGTCCGGCAGCCGGGTCTGTCCCGAGTACTGCTGCGGGCGGCGCCTTCTCCGGGTGGAGAAGAGGACGTTAGGGGGTTGCGGCAGGTGTTGGTGTCTCAGCATTTCCGAACTCCGACCTGAGGAAGTTTAACAAG
Source organism: Chloroflexota bacterium (assembly GCA_031362025.1). Taxonomy (GTDB): domain Bacteria; phylum Chloroflexota; class Dehalococcoidia; order SM23-28-2; family RBG-16-64-32; genus DATKKM01. The sequence continues at coordinate 8,928 of JANLRX010000418.1, read as the reverse complement.
TGCCATCGCTGGTCCTCCGTTAGCTGGTCGCCGAACGCCGGCATCACCGACCCCAGGCCATTCGTAATCACTCCGAAAAGGAACTCGTCCTGGTGCACCGGTATGTGGATGCGGTAGTCGGACGGCGCGACCGGTAGTGTGTCCGCGAGGGGGCCGTCGCCGCGCCCGTCGGGGCCGTGACACTGCTGGCAATTGTTCGCGTACAGTTGCCGGCCCATCGCGATGGACTCGGTGGTGGGCTTGATCGGGTTGCCCTCCACGGTTTCGTTCCCCGGCAGGAAGCTCAGCACGAGCAGGCCGACACCGATCACACTGAACGCGGCTGTTCCCACCCGCAGGAAGCGCGGCGCGGCTTCCGGGAGGTCGGGCCACTGCGTCATCCACGTCGCGATTAGCAGCGCCGCCACCAGCATCACGATCGCCGCTACGGTCAGCCACGACCCTACGGCCAGCGGTAGCGCGAACTCGTCCCGTTCGCCGGGCGAGGTCACGTTGACCGGGAAGTCGGCGCTGACGTCGTCCACTTCTGCACGCCGGACGTCCACGCTGACGTCCCAGGCACCCGATTGCATGAAGAACGGCCCGACGGCCTTGTACGCGTTCAGTCCCGCCGGTTCCATATCGATTTCGGACTGCCCGATGCTTTCGTCCGGCGCATGGAATCGCAGCCTGACCCGCAAAACCTCACCGATGTCAGAGTTCGCTGCGGGAAAGAGGAACACCCGGAACGAGTTCTGTCCGACTGAGTTCGGTGAGATCGAAAGGTTGATCTGGATGTCGCCGGCCGGCTGGATTTCTTCATACCCGACGACAGCCTGCGTTTTCGCCGCCGCGGCAGCGTTGGCCTCGGCTTCGCCAACCTGGCGCGCCGTCGGGTACTGGATGAGGACCGCGGCCATCAGGATCACCGCGCAGGCCAGTCCGGCCTCGAGGCGGATCGAAAAGGCGAGGCGCTTCCGCAGGTCCTCGTGCGGGCGCTCCTCATCGACTTCTTCGATCGTGCGGGGGCGCAGGTAGAAGGCGTTGAGTCCGGCCACGGCCAGCAGCGCGCACATGATGACGAGCTTGATCGCGAGCGCCCGCCCGTACGCCGTGTCGAACAGCGATCCGAGGTCCGGTACCTGCGTGAGGCCGTTTATCGTGCCGGTCGCGAGCAAGATGACCACGCTCGACGCGGCGATCACGGAGAAGCGCTGCAAGTGGCTTGCTTCGAGGTCGGTGCGGTCGGCCTCCGGGAGGTCGATACCGCGCATCCACATCCAAAACAGGGCGAGCATCACGAGCATCCCCACCCAGACCGCGGTCGCGGAGAGGTGCAGAAAGTCGTTGCCGACGGCCCAGAACGATCCTTGCACCGCAGGCCCATGACTGATCGTCGCGACGAGGAGGAGGTACGCAAACCCGCCGGCGAGCCCGGCCCACACCGCTGCCTGCGCCATCCCGGCGCGTCCATTCCGCCACAGGGCCATCGCCGCCAGCAGGGTAACGGCGATACCAGCGAGCACGACCTGTCTCTGGATCCAGCGCTCTCCCCAGCTGTTGGCAAGGATCTCGTCGAGGTACTCGGTTCCGCCGAGCTGATCGATTTGCAGAAGGAGTTCGCCGCCGGCGACGAGGATGAGCGCACCGATGCTCGGCCAGGCGAGGCGCAGGGCGCGGCGGCGGACGGCTTCTCGGGCCTGGGCGCGGTACGGTTCGCGCACCTCGCCGAGCGCAGGAGCGTTCACCCACACCACGAACGCCAGCGCCCCGACGAGCATGGTCGCAGCGATGATGCCGAGCCACTTCACGGCCACGTTCTCCGGGTTCGCACTCGATCCGGTCGCGGCCGAGCCAGTGAAGGGCGTGCCGCTGGGTTGCGAGCCGTCTTCGTTCAGCACCGTAAACGGGTACGAACCCTTGAGCAGATGGCCGTCAACGCTCGAAAGCGTCTCCCATTCCACGCCGTAGAAACCTGGCTCCAGGTCGTCGTCGATTCCGATCGCCATCCGCTCCGGCTCCGGCCCGAAGACGATGTTGCTGTCGTCCACGCGTTCGCCGGCGCTGCTCACCACTTCGATCGAGGAGAGCCGTTCGTCCAGCGTCTCGCTGAAGAATGCCGTCACGATGACCGGCGAGACCGTGAGTTGGCCGTTGACGGCCGGATCGGAGTTCAGCAGGATCGCGTGAGCTTCAGCATCACGCCCGTTCGACGCGAACAGCGCGAGCGCAGCGAGTATAGCCAGCAAGGGGACGATCGGGCGCATCTTCACGGGAGGATCCCCAGCGCCTGCCCGCCGGCCTCGATGTCATCGGCGGCGGCGCGCGCGGCTTCGACTCTTTCGTCGACCGAGTACACTTCCCCGAACCGCGTCTCCACGCCGACGATGTTTTCGCAGAGCCGAACGGCAAGGGGTTCATCTGCTGCTCGCAGCGGGGCGTCGATGTCGTGCGTCACGTTGTGGCTGTCGCCGCCGAAGAGCGCGTACGCCTCGGCTTCGAGACCCGCTTCGAGTTTCGAGGCCATCTCGCGCAGCGATTCCGCTGCCGCCGTCAGACGTTCAGAGGAGAGCGTAATCGTCGTCGCGGCGCCGACTGGCTGTTCGCAGAAGCTGCCGGTGCTGGCACTCGGCTTGACGTCTGTGGACAGATCAAGCACGGGGCGCGCTTCCTGGATATAGTCGGCCACCCGGTCCGCCTCCCGTGCGATGACGTCGGTGTCCAGCGGGCCGGCCATCTGGTTTTCGATCACGACGACGCTCAGGCAGAGATCCTTCGCGAGGCCTTCGTTCACCGGCCGGAGGGCCGCGTCGATGTCGTGCGTGAACTTGTGGGCGTCGCCGAGGAACAGCGCTTGCACGCCGGCTATATCGCGCTGTTCCGCGGCGTCGCCGAGCCGGCGCATACCGTCGATTGCTCCCAGCAGCCGGGCGTCGGTGAGAGCCTGTCCGGTCAGAGGCGGAACATCGCGATCGCACGAAGCTGCTGTAGCAGTGGTGCTCTGGTCACCGCCCGCCAGCGCGCCAACGAGCAGTAGTCCGGAGAATACTCCCGCGACGATTAGCCGCGGCAGCGAGGCGCGGAACCAGGCCTTCGCCCAGGTCGGGCCGATCCGGTGAGCGCCTTCGGGAATCGGCCCGACGGCGAAGCTCAGGGCGAAGATCAGGAAGAAGATCACGCCGATCGAGACCATAATGCTCGCCGTGCTGGTCCCTCCGACATGCAGGAGCATCGGCTATTGCTCCGGCACCCAGAGGTCGTCCAGCCACGGTCCCGGCGCGCAGAACCCCATCAGGTACGCGTCCAGGTTCGGGTCCTGGGGGCCCGGGTTGAGCCGCGGGTCCGCTGTGAACGCGCGCTCGTTGCTGCCGTCTGAGTTGAGCAGGAAGATGCCGAAACTGTGCAGTCCCGCCCGCAGCGACGAGACCGCAGGCACCACCACGGAACCGGTGTACCCAATCAAGGTGCCGCCAGGAGAAAACTGCGGCTGGCGTTTGAAGATGTCCGAGTCGGTTAGCTGGAAGGCTTCCTCGTTGATGTCCGGGTTGAGCGCGAACAGCTGGAAGTTGTCGTCCTGCAGGCCCGCGACCACGATCTTCGATCCGTCCGGGGCCCACACCGGGTCGTACCAGGAGATCTCGCCGCTCGTGATCTGCAGGGGCTCGCCCCCATCCAACGTGAGGACGAAGACCTGGGCGCCGCGGTCGGTTATCGGCTGCACGTAGTACACCAGCCGCTCGCCGTCGGGCGACCAACCGACGGAGCCGACGAAGTCATTGCCCTCGGCGAGCACCGTTCTCTCGGCGGTCGCGACGTCCAGGGTGCTGAGGATGTACTCCTGCGTGAAACCGTCGTACTCGCTCACGGCCATCTGCGTGCCGTCGGGAGACCAGGCGATGCTCTGGGTGGATGACGGCAGCGAGAGCGGCTCGGCCGGCGCGCCCTCCCCGCGGATGATCAGCTGCCGGTCGGTCCGGTCGAACGCCTGCTTCAAGAAGGCGATCTTTGATCCGTCTGGCACGCACTGTAGCGCGATGATCACTTCGTTGTTGAAATCGATTTCGTAGTGGTATTTCTTCCCCGTTTCGACATGCTGCGCGACGAGGTTGCCGGACGACTCGCGGTAGATGATGTAGGCATCCTCCGCAGGCGCTTCCGTCGGTTCACCAGCCGCCGTCGTGGCAACCGAGGCCGGCGGCTCGTCTTCGTCACTGCCCGCGCACGCGGCGACAAACATCGCTGCGAGCACTACCGAGACGAGAATGACGAACCGCCGGTACATCAGCCCGCTCTCCGGCTTGCGAAGGCGGTCCCCGCTGCGCCGCCGATCACCAGCCCAGCCGATATGCCGAGGACCAGCACGATAGCGGACACACCACCGTTGTCGTCTGCATCATCGGTGGACGGTGCGGCGGTTGGTTGTGCGGTGGGTGCTGCCGTTGTGCCATCGCTGGGCGCTTCGCCGGTGGCCGTCGGTTCTGTGGCCTGCCCGATGAAGAAGTGGAAGGCGCCCTCCGCCTCTTCGCCGTCTTCGGACGACAGCGACTGCCAGATGACCGTATAACGGCCCTCCGGCAAGGCTGGCGGCAGGTCGACGCTGACGTGCGTCCGGTCATCGTCATCGAGCGTCGAACCTAGATCCAACTGGTCACCAGCCTGGTTGACCACGATAACTCTCGGCAGACCGCCGCTGCGGGCCATCTCCTGGGAGAAGTAGATGTCCACTTGCTCCGGCCCTTCGGCAACGGTTTCCCCGTCGCCGGGCGTCGAAGTTTCGTAACCAGCGTGCGCCATAACGCCGGGGGCCGGGCTCAACGCCAGCCAGGCGAGCCCGGTGAGCGTCACCACTGCGACGATGGCGGCGCTTTGACGCAGGCTACTGAGTCGCGGTTGCGGTTTCACTGGCTTCCTCTTCTCCGTTGTCTCCATCATCTGCCGGCTCCTCACCGGCGATGAAGGCCTGTCCATATTCATTCAGCTCGTGGAATTCTTCATGAGCCGCGGTGATGTCTCCCTTAAACGCCTGAAGGTCCTCCTTCTCAATGTCCTCCAGGCTGGTGGCCAGCGCTACCGCAGTCGCGTCCGCCCGCTCCTTCATGTGGTCCGGCCAGGACGTCCCGGCGATCGCCGTACGAATGCGCTCCACCCGGCCTGTCCATTCAACGTCGAACTCGCTCGCTGTCTGTGCGCCATCGTCGATATCGTGCAGAGCTTCGGACCAGACGGTGGTGAGGGCCGCTAGCACAGATGTCTTCTGGAATTGTTCGAGAGTGACGCCATCAGTCGCGTTCGCGGAGTCGTCGTCATCATCCCCGCAGGCCGAACCAAAAGCGACGACCGCGAGGAGTGCGGCACCGCCGAGCAGCATGAAGCCGGGTCTCTTCAAGAATGCAAACATTCATTTTCCTCCAGACAATGTAACGCGCGGAATCCCGCGCCCGATGCCGTTTTTCTCAGGCGATCGCTTGCGGAGGGTGGAGGATGCGTGCGAACGGTTCGTCTGCGTTCAGGATTGCCGTGTCGCGCGATTGCGCACGCGGCGTCGCGTCGAGCCCGAGGAGGCCAGAGTCCTCGCCAATCCAGACGGCGCCAACCATCGCCTGCGCGCCGCTGCACTTGGAAGGCCCGGTGTGACAGTGGAGATCGTGCTCGGATCCAGTCGCATCGTGTCCCGAGCTCTGTGGGACGGCAGGGGTGCTTTGGACGTGCGTGACCTGGGCCGCGGTGGCGCCGGGCGCCGTCCAGTGACCCACGTTCAGCACCTGCGGCAGGATCGAGCCGAAGAGGATGGCCAGCGCCGCGAAGCGCGTCATCCCGGCGCTAGGAATACGTACGCGGATTCCCATGTCTGAGAAGTATACGGCCAGCGTTAGTTACGGGTATCTGCCAGGTGGCCCTCTCGGGACAGGTATTTCGACTCCCACCAGAGCAGGAGCAGCCCCATGATCAGCAATCCTGCGCCCAGGAGCGCCGCGGTGAAGAAGTTGCGCACGGGCACCCACATCGCGTCCGCGCCGAGGTTCAGCATGCCGTCGACGAATGGGTCGCCGTCGGCGTCGGCTGTGCGGAAGGCGAAGCGCAGGGCCACCGCCGCCGCCAGCAACGGCATCGACGAGGCGAGCGTCACCCCGCCCAGAGCGACGAGCCGCGCATCCCGAGGCAGGGCGAAGACAAGCGCCACGACCATGCCCGCGACGACTACGCCGAGCAGCACTGCCAGCACCAGGAACACCGTGTGCATAGAGTCTCGGATGAGGCCGAGGCCGCGGTCCACCAACCCTGCGGTGGAAGCGCGCTCCACGTTGCGAACGGCCTCCGCGTCACCGCTGGACCAGGCGGAGGAGCCGTCGTTGTACAGCTTGTCGGCGGATTCGTCGAGTAGGCGCTGTCGCAGGTCGTCGCCGGAGAGTGCGGCGGCTTCTTCGCGCGGGAGTTGGATGAGGATCGGAAAGTCGGGCACCTGAAGCGTCGGGCTTTCGACGGCCTCGGCGTTCGCGTGCAGGTCAGCCTCGATCTTCGGGAGGGAGGCGTCGATCTCCGTCATCACGGCGACGGAGCGGCGGAGGATGCGCTGGCCGGAGTCCTCCGAGGTCATCTGCGCAGCTGTGATTGCAACGAGGAAGGCGGCGATGAAGAAGACGAGGATTGCTGCGAGGCCCCAGGCGGAAGCCGTACGGAGCGTGGACACCTACGGCAGTTCGATGACGATTGTGCCGGAGATCATGTCGTGGAGCGAACGGCGCTCCTGGTCGAAGAAGATCGGCAGGAGCCCGACGAAGAGCGGGATGACACTCAGCGGCCAGGTGATCACCCGCAGGAGCGCCCGCCAGCCGGAGATGTGGTACCCGTCCCGGTCCGTGACCGCGATGCGTACCGCCATCTGGCCGAAGGTCTGGCCCTTGGCCCACCAGAGCGAGAAAAAGTACAGCGGCAGGAAGAGCGCGTAAGTCGACATGATGCCGGCCGCCGACCAAATCTCGTTGTCGGTGAGGTCGGAGGCGTTGCCCCAGTCTGTCTGCGTAAGCAGGTAGAACGCGGCCCCGCTGACGAAGAGCAGGAACACGGACGAGAGAACGATGATGTCGAGCACCGCCGCGACGAGCCTTAGCCCAAAGCCCGCGTAGGGGAGAGGCGGCAGGTCCTCGTAGCGGACCTCGTGCTCGACCTGACTCATTTGCGCCATTTCAGTGAGTATAACGTTCCGGCTCGCGAAAAAGGTAGCAGCGATTCGGAACGATTTTCGGAGTTCCTAACAAGCCGGGCTCTCGACAGGCGCACGCGGTCCGGCACCTTCAGGTGCGATTTGTCATTCCGACCGGAGTCCGCGGACGGAGTGGAGGAATCTACCGGTTCACTGTGTTCGCTTGCTTCGCGTTCCGAGATGCACGCCATGGTGACAGATCCCTCCGCTCGGTCCGCCGCGGCGGACTACGGTCGGGATGACAATGGTGGAGGCTTACGCCAGGCGTGCCCGCAGGAATCCTGACACCACATCGATCAGCCGGTCGTCGCTGCCCCACCAGAAGTGATCGACGCCCTGCACTACGGCCACCGTCACGTCGTCGCCGAGCTGCTCGCGGTACTCCTCCAGCAGCTTGTAATCGCAGTACTCGTCGCGGTCGCCGGTCACGAACAGCGTCGGCGCTTTCAGGCGAATCTCCACCACCGTCCCGCTCTGCGTCGGGTTGGACGTCGACACCACCGCCGCGAGGTCTTCTCGTCCGCTCGCCACCCGCAGCGCGATCATCGCCCCGAACGAGTACCCGGCGAGGGCAATTCGCTCCGAGTCGATCTCCTCGAGCGAACGCAGGTAGGCCAGAGCCGCGACGATGTCGTCGGCCTCGCCCTCGCCGCTGTCATACGCGCCACCGCTCTCGCCTACCCCGCGGAAGTTGAACCGCAACGCCGCAACGCCCTCCGCAAGACATGTCTTGATCAGCGCCCCGACGACGTTGTTGTGCATGTCTCCGCCGTACTGCGGATGCGGGTGGCAGATCACCGCGCCGGGAAACGGCCCATCGCCCTCCGGCAGGTGCAGCATCCCTTCGAGCTGAAGGTCACCGCTCGCGAAGGTCAGCGCGCGGCCGGGAATCATGTCCACGGCGGCACCTCCGGGTTTCGCACGTAGTCGCACAGCTGCTGGAAGCGGAGGCCCGTCACGCCGCCCTTGGCATCGCGAAGAAGCACCAGGTACTGCGGCGGCGATCCCTTCTTCGCGATCGTGAAGTAGTCGGGTTCGTCGCTCGCCGGAAGCAGGCGAACGCCCGATTTCCAGGGACCGCGGCGCGCATACATCACCAGCGCGCCGTCCTCGACCGCGAGCTTGATGCGCCCGGCGTTGGACAGCGGCCGGAAGTTGGTCAGCGGACCCGGGTTCGGTAGTTCGTACACACCGGGCGCCGTTGCCAGGACGCGCGCGTCCACGTTGCGCTCCGGCAGCGCCTCTTCCGGCTGATCGAGGAACGCCGCGACGGCCCGTGGCACGACCGCTGTGTCGAAGCCGTCGTACATCACGTTCGTGTGCAGCACCAGCGCCGCGTCGATGTCCGGGAAGACGCCGAGCCAGCTGTTCCACCCGCCGAATACGGACCCGCCGTGCGAGAAGTGCCGGTGGCCGGCCGACGTGCGCACCGAGAATCCCAACCCCCACCCCGGCAGGCGTGCGTCCGGCTGCCAGTGGGGACGCGTCATCTCCGCGAGCGTCTCCGGCCGCACGACGCCACGGCTTCCCCTCAGCAGAGCGGAGGCGTAGGCGCACATGTCGAGCACCGTGGACTGCACCGCGCCGGCGCCGCCGTTGCCCCACACCCGCACGTACTCGCCGGGGTAGTTGTGGCCGTCTTCCGGCACGTCCGAGGCAAGCTTGATTCCGAGCAGCTTGACGATCGTCCGGGCCTCGTCCGTCTCCATCTGGGTGTATCCGCGCGCCAGGTCCGGGTGCGGCTCGTC
>JANLRX010000415.1:0-1700 GCA_031362025.1 Chloroflexota bacterium | reverse complement strand
AGAAGGGGGAGCCGGAATGGCTCCTCGACTGGCGGCTCAAGGCCTATCGCCACTGGCTCACGATGACCGAGCCGACCTGGCCGAACGTCCACTACCCGCCGATCGACTATCAGAAGATCTCGTACTACTCGGCGCCGAAGCAGAAGAAGGACGGGCCGAAGAGCCTCGACGAGGTCGACCCCAAGCTGCTCGAGACCTACGAGAAGCTCGGGATCCCGCTCAAGGAGCGCGAGCTGCTGGCCGGGGTCGCGGTCGACGCCGTGTTCGACTCGGTCTCGGTGGCCACCACCTACCGCGAGAAGCTGGCCCAGATCGGCATCCTCTTCTGCCCCTTCTCGGATGCGGTGCGCGAGCACCCCGAGCTGGTGAAGAAGTACCTCGGCTCGGTCGTGCCCGCCGGCGACAACTACTTCGCCGCGCTGAACGCGGCCGTCTTCTCCGACGGGTCATTCTGCTACGTGCCGAAGGGCGTGCGCTGCCCAATGGAGCTGTCGACGTACTTCCGCATCAACGCCGCGGACACGGGCCAGTTCGAGCGCACGCTGATCATCGCGGACGACCAGAGCTACGTCAGCTACCTCGAAGGCTGCACGGCGCCGATGCGCAAGACGAACCAGCTCCACGCTGCCGTCGTCGAGCTGATCGCGCTGGACGACGCCGAGATCAAGTACTCGACGCTGCAGAACTGGTATCCGGGCGACAAGGACGGGCTCGGCGGCGTGTACAACTTCGTCACGAAGCGCGGCAAATGCCTGGGCGTGAACTCCAAGATCTCGTGGACTCAGGTGGAGACGGGCTCCGCGATCACATGGAAGTACCCCAGTTGCATCCTGCAGGGCGATAACTCCGTCGGCGAGTTCTACTCCGTGGCGCTGGTTAACAACCACCAGCAGGCGGACACCGGCACGAAGATGATCCACATTGGCAAGAACACGAAGAGCACGATCATCGCCAAGGGCATCTCGGCCGGGAAGGGCCAGGGCACGTACCGTGGCCTCGTCCGGATCATGCCGGGAGCCGAGGGCGCGCGGAACTTCACGCGCTGCGACTCGCTGCTGATCGGCAGCGAATGCGGCGCGCACACGGTGCCCTACATCGAAGTGCGGAACCCCACGGCGCACCTGGAGCACGAGGCGACGACCTCCCGCGTAAGCGAGGACCAACTGTTCTACCTGATGTCCCGCGGGATCCCGGAAGAGGACGCGCAGTACATGATCATCAACGGCTTCTGCAAGGGCGTCTTCGCCGAGCTGCCGTTCGAGTTCGCGATGGAGGCCTCGCAGCTTCTGAAGGTGAGCCTTGAAGGGACCGTGGGCTAATGGCCACTCCCCTGCTCGAAGTACGAAACCTCCACGCGTCCGTCGACAACAAGCAGATCCTGAGCGGGCTCGACCTAATCGTGAACCAGGGCGAGGTGCACGCCATCATGGGCCCGAACGGCTCCGGCAAGAGCACGCTCGCCAACGTCGTCGCCGGCAAGCCCGGGTATACCGTGACCGAAGGCGAGATCCTGTTCAAAGGCAAGAGCATCCTCGGGGTACCGGCCGACGAGAGGGCGCGTCGTGGCATCTTCCTCGCGCTGCAGTACCCGGTGGAGCTTCCGCGCATCCGCAACCGCGAGTTCCTGCGCACGGCGCTCGATGCGCTGCGGGAATCGCGCGGCGAAACGAAGATCGCGATCCGGGACTTCAACAAGTTCC